>NZ_JBEXCV010000061.1:0-47243 GCF_040605455.1 Embleya sp. NPDC005575
CGCCTCGGGGGAGACCCGGGGCGGCGGCGCGGCCGGCTGCGGGCGGGACGGATCCGGCGCGGCGGGAATCGGCGTCGCGTCCGCGCGAAAGCCCATCTGACGCGCCACCGTGGCGTAGCGCGAACCGCGCATCGACATCGCGCCGGCGCCGTCGTCGGCCCCGGCGGTGCGCAGGTCGCCGAGCCGGTACAACTCGTGGCCGACCACCGCCTCGGGGCTGCCGAGCCGATCGAGGACGACCTGCACGGTGCCGGGGGTGTGCGCGTTCAGCCGCTCGCGCTCGCTGTTGATCTGGCTGCGCAACCGCTCCACCAGCCGGGCCCGGTCGGCGGGACGCAGTCTGCGCTGGGCGGCGTCGCCGACCTCGCCCAGGTACTGCAGAACCAGGTGATCGCTCTCGAAGTTCACGCCCCCACCCCACCCCCGCCGAAGGATCGTCGCATCGGCACGACGTCTGCATCGGTAAAGCGACAACTCAGCGTAGGGGCGCGGGCGAAGCGGAGCGAGGGGTTGACCGAAATGATGATCGCGGGGACGGCCCGAGCCGGTGTCGACGGCCGATATTCGGCCCTCGAAGGGCATCGGGATCGCGGGAGCGGTGATCGTCGGCGGCCGGACCGTCTAACGTTGATGGGATGACCACAGCTGCGTCGCCCACCCGTGCCGAGGCGGATCGGCCCGCCGGGTCCGGCCCCCGGACGCTCGCCGAGGATCTGCGCGGGCGCACCGACGCGGCCCTCGCCGCGTTGCTGCGGGCCCGGCCGGATCTGACCACGCCGGTCCCGGTGGACCTGACCCAGCTCGCCACCCGGGCCACCACGCGGGCCTCGATCGCGCGCGCCCTGGAACGGCTGGACCGCTTCACCCTCCAGGTGGTGGACGCCGCAGTGGTGCTGCCCGACGGATTCGCCGCGGCCCGCCTGCACGCACTGGTCGGTGCGGTCCCCGAGGCGTTCGCACGGGCGGTGGCCAACCTGCGCGAGCAGGCTCTGCTGTGGGGCCCCGACGACGCGCTGCGGGTGGTGCGCACGGTGCGCGACCTGATCGGCGCGAGTCCGGCCGGGCTGGGCCCGACGCCGACCGGCGCGCTGGCCGCCACCGCGCCGTCCCGGCTCCAGGAGGTGCTCGTCGATCTCGGCCTGGGCTCCACCCACGACGCGGTCTCCGCGATCGCGGCGATCACCGAACTGTTCACCGACCCGGCCCGGCTGGACGCACTGCTCGCACAGGCGCCCGAGGCGGCGCGCGAGGTGCTGGACAAGCTGGTCTGGGGCCCGCCCACGGGCAGCGTGCGCGGCGCGGACCGGCCGGTGCGCGCCGACGCGGCGCGGACCCCGGTGGAGTGGCTGCTGGCCCGGGCGCTGCTGGTGCCGGCCGGACCGGACGCGGTGGTGCTGCCGCGTGAGGTCGCGCTGCACCTGCGCGGCGGCCGAGTGCACCGGACGCTGGAGCCCGCACCTCCCGAGTTGCCCACGCGCGGATACGATCCACAGGCTGTGGACCGCCTGGCGGCCGGCTCCGCGTTCACCGCCGTCCGCCGGGTCGAGGACCTGCTGGAGGCGTGGAGCTCCGGCGGCCCGGCCGTGCTGCGGGCCGGCGGTCTGGGCATGCGCGAGTTCAAGCGCGCCGCGGTGCAGTTGGACGCGCCCGAGGCCGAGGTCGCGCTGTGGCTGGAACTGGCCTACGCGATGGGCCTGGTCGCGGGCGACGGCGAACCGGACGAGCAGTGGCTGCCCACTCCCGCCTACGACACCTGGCGGCGCACCCCGGTGGGCACCCGCTGGGCCGCGCTCGCCGGCACCTGGCTGGAGACCACCCGGGTGCCCGCACTGGTCGGCTCGCGCGACGACAAGGACCGGCCGATCGGCGCGCTGGGCATGCAGGTGGACCGCACCGCCGCGCCCGAGGTGCGCCGCCGGATCCTGGCCACGCTTGCCGCGCTGCCGCCGGGCTCGGCCACCGACGCCGACTCGCTGCTCGCGCACCTGACCTGGCATCAGCCGATCCGGGCCGCGCGGCTGCCCGAGGGGTTGTTCCGGGCGATGCTGGTCGAGGCCGAACTCCTCGGCATCACCGGGCGGGGCGCGCTCGCCGAGTACGCCCGCACGCTGGCCGAGGGCCGGGTCTACGAGGCGGGTGACGCGCTGACCCCGCTGCTCCCGGAGCCGGTGGACCACGTGTTCCTCCAGGCCGACCTCACCGCGGTGGCTCCGGGCCCGCTGGTCATGGACCTCGCGCACGAACTGCACCTGGCCGCCGACGTGGAGTCCACCGGCGGCGCCACGGTGTACCGCTTCACCGAGGCGTCGGTGCGTCGCGCGCTGGACGCCGGTCGCACCGCGGCCGACCTGCACCACCTGCTCGCCACCCACTCGCGCACGCCGGTGCCGCAACCGCTCGGCTACCTCGTGGACGACGTCGCCCGCCGACACGGCCGGATCCGGGTCGGGACCGCGGCGGCCTTCCTGCGCTGCGACGACGACGCGCTGCTGGGCGAACTACTCGCCGACCGCCGCGCCGCCGGACTGCGGCTGCGCCGACTGGCCCCGACGGTGCTGGCCGCCGAATCCGCGCCGGACTCGGTGCTGGAGAAGCTGCGCGCGATGGGCTTCGCGCCGGTCGCCGAGTCCGCCACCGGCGATCTGGTGCTGACCCGCCCGGACACCAGACGCACCCCGCCGCGCTCGGCGCCGCCTCGGGTCGCGGGCGAGCCGCCGGCACCGAGCGAGGCCCTGCTCGGCGCGGCCGTCACCGCGATCCGGGCGGGCGACGCGGCCGCCACCGGCCGGGTCGACGACGGTGCGGAGCGCGACGGCGAACCGGTCGAACTGCCGCGCACCTCGGCCGCCGAGACGCTGCTCGCGCTCCAAGCGGCGCACGCCGAGCGGCGGGCGGTGTGGATCGGGCACGTCACCCGCGAGGGTCGGGCCACCCAGCACATCGTGGTCCCGCTGCGCCTGGAGGGCGGCTACGTCACCGCCCACGAGCAGGGCACCGGCGAGATCCACACCTACCCGCTACACCGGATCACCGGCGTCGCCGACGCGGGCTGAGACCACCCCGAAGCCCGCGACTGCGCCCACCCGCTCGCCGCGCCCGCGACCCTTACCAACCAACCCCCCGCGCGCGTCAGCGCCCCCTCACATCTCGCGGCGGCCGATCCGCCACACCGCGAGCCACACGCACAGTGCGGACAGGACCAGGGACAGCGCGAGGTTGTCGCCGTATTCGCCGGGGGTGTGCCCGCGCAGCAGGTCGACCTGGGAGTTGAACAGCTGGGACGGCAACCAGCCCTGCATCGGGCGCCACAGCGCCGCGAGCGGCATCACCACGAAGCTGACCAGGGCCGAGCCGAAGATCGCCACGGGCCGGCGCAGGAACGCGGCCATCGCGGCCACCACGCTCAGTTCGAGCACCACACCCACGATCCCGTAGAACGACCCGTAGAAGACGGCTCTCGCCGGCAGCGGGCCGAACATCCAGTGCACCTGAGCCCACGCGATCAGGCTGCCCAGCAGATAGGCCAGCGAGACCGCCGCCGTGGTCACCGTGTACCGGGGCAGCACCAGATCGCGCGGGCGGCGCATCCGGGTGCGATGGAACGCGGCCAGGCCGGGGCGATGGTCGACCGCCAGTGCGCTCGCCATCAGCGCGAGCCCGACCAGGATGCCGACCTGGCCGACGGTGTACGTGTACACCGCCATCCCGCTGTCCGCCCGCATCCCGCCCGCCGGTGCCACCGCGTCGATGTGCAGCGCCTCGACGATCCGGTCCCGGTGCTTGGCGAACACCGGTCCGATCAGGCCCACGCCCGGATAGGCCATCAGGAGCAGCAGCCACCGCCGGGTACGCACCAGCCGCAGCCACTCCAGGCGCCACAGTCCCAGTCGGCGCGGCCCCCGCGGCCCCCGCGGCACCCGCTCGACGCCGGCCACCACCGCGGGCGCGGTCGGCTGGGTCGACGCGGGCGCCTGCACGGCGCCGGACCGGGTCATCGCGGACCACCGGTGATGGACAGGAACGCCGCCTCCAGGTCCGACTCCTCCGGCGCGACCGAGACCACCCGGGCCGAGCTACGGCTGAGCACCTCGGCGAGGTGCCGCTCACCGGCCTCCAGCGACCGGGCCTCGACCCGGAACAGCCCGGGCCGCAGCGACGACACGCGCGCGACCCAGTTCTCCGCCGCGAACGCGCGCAACAGATCGGTACCGCCACCGCGCACTCGGACCAGCCAGCTCGGCCGCATGTGCGTGTCCACCAGCTCGGCGGTCGACCCCTGGTAGAGCAGCCGGCCCGCGCGCATCACGCCCACCTGATCGCAGACCCGCTGTACGTCGGCCAGGATGTGGCTGGAGAAGACCACCGTGGTGTGTTCGCGCAGGCTCGCCACCAGGTCGAGCACGTCGGCCCGACCGCGCGGGTCGAGCGCGGAGGTGGGCTCGTCCAGGATGAGCAGTTCGGGGTCGGCCACCAAGGCGGCGGCCAGGCCCAGACGCAGCGTCATGCCGCGGGAGAGCGAGCCGGCCTTGCGATCGGCGCAGCCGGACAGGCCGGTACGATGCAGCGCGACCTTGATCTTCTCCCGGGGCAGCCGTCGATCGACGAGGTTTCCGGCCAGTTCGACCACCTCGGACGTGGTCAGCCACGGTTCGAATTCGGGCACGTCCGTGGATACCGCCACGCGCCGCCGGTCGACGCCGAAGAGCACCTCGCCGACATCCGCTCGCCGCGTGCCGCCCATGATCGACAACAGCGTGGTCTTGCCCGCGCCATTGGGCCCCACCAGGCCGTATACGCAGCCGCGCGGCACCGTCAGGTCGATGCCGAAGATTCCCGTGCCACCGCCGTAGTCCCGGGTCAGGGCACGCGTGGACACGGCGGGACCAGTCGGTTCGCCGGCATGCTCGGGGGTTTCGGCGGCGGTGCGATCGGGACGGGGGACCCGATCGTCGAAGGCCGACGACGTTTGTTGCGCCATCAAGTATCCAGGGTAGGTAGACGGGCCGGTTTGTGTGTTCCTCCGTAAGGATGGGTCTGGCGCTCCTCCCTGGGCAGTAGTGCCCCTGAGGCCTGCTCCTGCCGATGACAAATGGTTTTCGGAACACGGCCGCCGCACGGATGGTTGAGACTTGTTGGTCCCGTCCCCTCCACCATGCGGAAAGGTTGGCCCGTGCCCGATGGCCCGCTGATCGTCCAGTCCGACAAAACCCTGCTCCTCGAGGTGGGGCACGAGGCTTCCGCCGACTGCCGTCGGGCGATCGCTCCGTTCGCCGAACTCGAGCGCGCCCCGGAGCATGTGCACACCTACCGGCTGACCCCGCTGGGCCTGTGGAACGCGCGCGCCGCGGGCCACGACGCCGAGCAGGTCGTGGACGTGCTGCTGCGCTACTCGCGGTACCCGGTGCCCAACGCGTTGCTCGTGGACGTCGCCGAGACGATGGGCCGCTACGGCCGGCTCCAGCTCTCCAAGCACCCCACGCACGGCCTGGTGCTGGGCAGCACCGACCGTGCGGTGTTGGAGGAGGTGCTGCGCAGCAAGAAAATGATTCCGCTGGTGGGTGCCCGGGTGGACCCGGACACCGTGGTGGTGCACCCCTCCGAGCGCGGCCAGATCAAGCAGGTGCTGCTCAAGCTCGGCTGGCCCGCGGAGGACTTCGCGGGCTACGTGGACGGCGAGGCGCATGCGATCGAACTGGCCGAGGACGGCTGGCGGCTGCGCCCGTACCAGCAGGAGGCGGTCGAGGGCTTCTGGCACGGCGGCTCGGGCGTGGTCGTGCTGCCGTGTGGCGCGGGCAAGACGCTGGTCGGCGCGGCGGCGATGGCGACCGCGAAGGCGACCACGCTGATCCTGGTCACCAACACGGTCTCGGCCCGGCAGTGGAAGTCCGAGCTGGTCAAGCGCACCTCGCTGACCGAGGACGAGATCGGCGAGTACAGCGGTACCCGCAAGGAGATCCGGCCGGTCACCATCGCCACCTACCAGGTGGTGACCACGCGCCGAAAGGGCGTCTACCCGCACCTGGAGCTGTTCGACTCCCGGGACTGGGGCCTGATCGTGTACGACGAGGTCCATCTGCTGCCCGCCCCCATCTTCCGGTTCACCGCCGACCTGCAGGCCAGGCGCCGGCTCGGCCTGACCGCGACGCTTGTGCGCGAGGACGGCCGCGAAGGCGACGTGTTCTCGTTGATCGGTCCCAAGCGCTACGACGCGCCGTGGAAGGAGATCGAGAACCAGGGATACATCGCGCCGGCCGACTGCGTCGAGGTTCGGGTGACACTGACCGACACCGAGCGGCTGGCCTACGCGACCGCCGAACCCGAGGAGCGGTACCGCTTCTGCGCGACCACCGCGACCAAGACCCGAGTGGTCAAGGAACTGGTCGAGCAGCACCGCGGCGAACAGACCCTGGTCATCGGGCAGTACATCGACCAACTCGACGAGTTGGGCGAGGTGTTGAACGCGCCGGTGATCAAGGGCGAGACCACCAACAAGGAACGCGAGCGGCTGTTCGACGCGTTCCGCACCGGCGCGGTACAGGCGCTCGTGGTGAGCAAGGTGGCGAACTTCTCGATCGACCTGCCGGACGCGACGGTGGCCATCCAGGTGTCCGGCTCGTTCGGCTCGCGACAGGAGGAGGCCCAGCGGCTCGGTCGGGTGCTTCGGCCCAAGGCCGACGGCCGGGGCGCACGCTTCTACTCGGTCGTCGCGCGCGACACCATCGACCAGGACTTCGCCGCGCATCGGCAACGGTTCCTCGCCGAACAGGGCTACGCGTACCGGATCGTCGACTCCGACGACCTGGACAAGCAGAAGTAGCCGGGAGTCGGGGCGTCCGGTCACTCCGTCGGGCGCTCCTCGAGTGCCTTCGCGGTTTGCTCCCGCCGCCACCAGGGAGTGCGGCGGGGGTGGACCCGGGCGGCCAGGTGCCGGCCGAGGAAGACGTACGCGAGGAACGCGCCGGTCGCGTTCAGGATCACGTCGTCGATGTCGAACGCGCGGCCGACGATGAACCAGCCCTGTACCGCTTCGACCACGAGCATCAGCACACCGACGGCGAGCAGGATCCGGAGCGGGCCGCGCAGCCGGGCGGAGACCACCGGGAGCAACACGCCCAGCGGTGTGCACAGCACCAGGTTGCCGCCGATCTGCCGGATCGCGTCCCGGACTTCGGGGCGGTCCAGGTAGGACCGGATCGAACTGCCCGGGTCGGTGTTCCCGGTGACCAGGTCCTGTGACTCGGGCTGTGGGGTGAACGTCACCCGGGCCAGTACCAGTGCGAATGCGACCAGGGCCAGTACGCCGAGCCCGATCGCGACGGCGCGCAACGCGCGGGCGCCGCGCGAACGGGTGGGCCCGGGCTGCGCTGCGGGGTCGGCGGCGGTCGTGCGCCGCGCGTCCCCGGTGCCGAGCGGGTCCAAAGTGTCCACCCCCGACTGTCGGTTCGGCTGCCTGAGCGGGCGTCTGCCCGCGCGCAGTCGGACCATGCCGGGTCACGGCACGGCGTGCCGACCGAGCAGTGTGACCCGAACGGCCGTACTGGTGAACACCCATGTGCCGCGCGCGACCGTCGCGGTGATGTGGGCGGGCCGGCGCAGCCGGGCGCGGACCAGGTCGGCGAAGGGGATCTCGGTAGGGGAAGAGCCGCGCAGCGCCGGCATCCGCAACGATCGGGGGGCGGGGAGATGCGTCATCGTGCTCATGCCCTCGACGCTATGTGGACCGACATAACGGGCGCGTCAGCACCAGGGCGCCCGCCGCGGTACCTCTTGCGGATGACCAACCCCCAAGGGGCGACCGCGCGGACGACCCGGCGGGTCGGGGGAGCGGGCCGCTCCGGATCGAGACCGTGCGCGGGTTGCGCGCCCCTCGGTGACGAAATGTGCATCGAATGCGCCCTTGACGCAAATAGACCGAAACAATCAACGAATACGCAGTTCACGGCAATGCCCGCATTCGGGCATCGGGTCGCAACGCATCGCGTCGTAGGCTGAACGGGTGAATGCCCTCATGGTTGGTTTCGACCTGGACATGACGCTCGTCGATTCCCGTCCCGGCATCGGGGCGGCGTGGTCCGTGCTCGCCGAGGAGACCGGCGTCCCGATCGACATCGCACTGGTCGTCTCCCGTCTCGGGCCGCCGCTGGAGACCGAGGTGGCGAACTGGTTTCCGGCGGCCGAGATCACCGCCGTGACCGCGCGCTATCGCGAGCTGTATCCGGACCATGCCGTGCTCGGCACGGACGTGCTGCCCGGCGCCCGTGACGCGCTCGCCGCGGTGCATCGGCACGGGGGCCGCACGATGGTGGTGACCGGCAAGCACGAGCCCAACGCGCGCCTGCATCTGGCCCATCTGGACCTGGCCGTGGACCACCTGGTCGGCGACCTGTGGGGCGAACACAAGGGCGCGGCCCTGCGTGCGGCGGGGGCGAGCGTGTATGTCGGCGACCATCTCGGCGACCTGATCGGGGCCCGCGCCGCGGGCGCGATCGCCGTCGGGGTGGCGACCGGACCGATCTCCGCCGAGGACCTGCGCGCGGCCGGCGCCGACGTCGTACTCGCCGATCTGACCGAGTTTCCCGCGTGGTTGGACGCGCACGTCGCCGATCTGCGGCTCGCGGATCTGCGAGAGCGGCTGCGCGGTCTGGGCAGCGTCGCGGTGGCCTTCTCGGGCGGCGCGGACTCGGCCTTCCTGCTGGCCGCGGCGGTACGCACGCTGGGCGCGGCCAACGTGCTCGCGCTGACCACCGACTCGCCGAGCCTGCCGGCCGCCGAACGCGACGCCGCGCGAGCCTTCGCGGCGGACCTGAGGGTGCGTCATGAACTGGTGCCCAGCGACGAGATGGCCCGTGAGGGGTATCGCGCGAACAACGGCGACCGCTGCCGGTTCTGCAAAACGGAGTTGATGGCGGTGCTCGCGCCGGTGGCGCGTGCGGCGGGGACGGCTCACCTGGCCACCGGCACCAACGCGGACGACGCGCGTGCGGGCTTTCGGCCGGGGATCGCCGCAGCGGCCGAGGCGGGGGCGGTCACCCCGCTGTTGGACGCGGGCCTGACCAAGGCTCAGGTGCGCGCGATCAGTCGGACCTGGGGGCTGCCGACCTGGGACAAGCCGGCCGCGGCGTGCCTGTCCAGCCGGGTCGCCTTCGGGGTGGCGATCACGCCGTCCCGGCTGGCCCGGGTGGAGCGGGCCGAGACCGCGTTGCGCGCGGTGCTGGCCCGGGACGGGATCCCGACCCGCAACCTGCGCGTGCGCGACCTGGGGCAGGTCGCGCGGATCGAGGTGGACGCCGCGCTCGGTGCCGCCGTGGCCGGCCACGCACCGGCCCTGGCGGCGGTCCGCGAGGCCGGCTTCACCAGCGTCGAGGTGGACCCGCTCGGCTACCGCGAGGGCGCGATGAACGAACTCCTGGCCGACCCCGAGGCGTACCGCTAGATGCGTCGCGGGGGGCGGCGTCAGAGCGTCTTCGGCACCGGGCGACGCCTGCTGCGGGCCGATTTGAACAGGCCGGCGGCGGCCACCGCGAAGCCGACCGGCATCAGCGCACTGAGCAGGTAGACCGCGGTCGGCAGCGCGTCGGCGCCGATCAACAGCGGTGTGACGGTGGCCAGCGTGGCGATCGTTCCGATGGCGAAGAGCACCGCGCCGATGCGGACGAGCCGATCGCCGGGGCCTGCGGATGCGTTGTACACACGCCCAGGGTAGATGCCCCGATCCGACCCCGATGCGCCCGGGGCGGTATCCCCATGTCCGGCCGAGAACGCGACCATTAGCCTGGACGAGTGAACGGGGTCACTACGCGTTCCTGCTCGGATTCGATGTGTGCGCCCCGCCCAGCCTGGTAAATGCTCGTAAAAGTCCCGACGAAGCCGTCCCGACACGATCGAGGTCTCCCGTGCCCACCGGCAAGGTCAAGTGGTTCGACACCGAGAAGGGCTTCGGGTTTTTGTCCCGGGACGACGGAGGCGACGTGTTCGTGCACGCCTCGGCGCTGCCGCAGGGCCTGGACACGCTCAAGCCGGGCATCCGGGTCGAGTTCGGCATCGTCGAGGGACGACGGGGCGAACAGGCCCTCTCGCTCCGTGTCCTGGACCCGCGCCCCTCCGTCGTCGCCGCGAGCCGCAAGAAGCCCGACGAGATGAGTTCGATCATCCAGGACCTGCTCAAGGTCCTCGAAGGCGTCGACAAGACGCTCGAACGCGGCCGTTACCCCGACAAGCGCGCGACCACGAAGGTCGCCGAACTCCTGCGGGCGGTCGCCGACGAGTTGGACACGTGACGCGTTTGTTCGCGTTGCGTCGGTGCGCTTGGCCTGGCGGCCTGTGCGGTGTCCTCAAACGCCGGACGGGCTGATTTGTCCTCAAGCGCCGGACGGGCTGGAGTGTCCTCAAGCGCCGGACGGGCTGGAGTGTCCTCAGGCGCCAGGCGGGCTGGAGTGTCCTCAAGCGCCGGACGGGCTGATTTGTCCTCAAGTGCCGGGCGGGCTGATTTGTCCTCAAGTGCCGGGCGGGCTGGAGTGTCCTCAGGCGCCGGGCGGGCTGGAGTGTTCTCAAGCGCCGGACGGGCTGATTTGTCCTTCAAGTGCCGGGCGGGCTGGAGTGTCCTCAGGCGCTGGGCGGGGTGGATTGTGATCGGGTGTGTGTGGCCGTTGTGTCAGGGGAGCTTGAGGGCGTCTGTGGGGACGGGTGGGACCAGGCCCTCGGCGGCGGCGCGGGCGAGCAGGTGGGTGACCGCCGCGTGGCCGGCCTCGCCCAGGTCTCGGGTGAACTCGTTGACGTACAGGGCGATGTGCCGGTCGGCGACCGCCGGGTCCATCTCCTGGGCGTGTTCGAGGACGTAGGCGCGCGACGCCGCCGGATTCGCCCACGCGTGCTCGACGGACGCGCGGGCGGCCGCGGCCAGGGCGGGCAGGTCCAGCGAGCGCTTGGCGATGATCGCGCCGAGCGGGATCGGCAGCCCGGTGTCCGACTCCCACCAGTCGCCCATGTCGGCCAGGCAGGTCAGCCCGTAGCGCGTGTAGGTGAAGCGCGCCTCGTGGATCACCAGGCCCGCGTCCACGACGCCGTCGCGCACCGCGGGCATGATCTCGTCGAAGGGCAACACCCGGATCTCGCCGACGCCGCCGGGCACGTTGCGCGCCGCCCACAGCCGGAACAGCAGGTAGGCGGTTGAGCGTTCGCTCGGCACCGCGACCACCTTGCCCGCCAGCGCGGCGGGTGTGCTCGCGCCCAGGCTCAGCACGAGCGGGCCGCAGCCGCGGCCGAGCGCGCCGCCGCAGGGCAGCAGCGCGTACTCGTCCAGGACCCACGGCAGCGCCGCGTAGGAGACCTTCAGCAGGTCCAGTTCGCCGCGCTCGGCCAAGCCGTTGGTGATGTCGATGTCGGCGTAGCGCACCTGCACGGGCGGCGCGTCCGCGAGCAGGCCGTGCGTCCACGCATGGAAGACGAACGTGTCGTTCGGGCACGGCGAGTAGGCCAGCGACAGGGTCATGGGGTCGGGCTCCCTTCGAGCGCGGCGAAAGCCGAGGCGAGTGCGCGCAGCGCGTCCGGGATGCGCCACGCCGCACGGTCGCGCGGGCCCACGGCGTTGGAGATGGTGCGCAGTTCGAGCATCGGCACGCCGAACGCGGCGGCGGCGGTGGCCACTCCGAAGCCCTCCATGCCCTCGACCGCCGCGCCCGGGTGCCGCTCGGCCAACTCGGCGGCGCGCGCGGCGCTGCCGGTCACGGTGGAGACGGTGAGCGCGGGACCGGTGGCGAGCGGGACGCCGGCCGCGCGCAAGGCGTCACCCACTCGGGCGACCAGTCGCGCGTCGGCCTCGAACGCGCTCGTCCCGAAGCCCAGTTCCTCGATCGGCACGAACCCGTCGGCGGTCTGCGCGCCCAGGTCGGCGGCCACCACGCGGGTGGCCAGCACCGTCGAGCCGACCGGCGCGCGGCCCGAAAAGCCGCCGCCGATCCCGGCGTTGATCACCAGGTCATAGGCACCCCGGGCGAGCGCCGAGGCGGTTCCGGCGGCGGCGGCGGCCGGGCCCGCCCCGACGGCGAGCACGTCCGGACCGGGGGTCCGCCACGAACGCGAACCGCCGAGCACGGCATCGCGCTCGGCGGCCACGGCGGTGATCACCAGGGTGGGCAAGAGCTACTTCTTCTTGACCTTGAACGCCCAGACGCCCCGGTAGCCCTTTTCGCCGTCCGGCTGCACGACCTGGACCAGGATCGGCTCGTCACCCTTCTCCGGCGCCCCGTACTTCAGCCGAATGTCGGAGTAGTACGTGGTCTTGATCACCGACTGGGTCTGCGGCTTGCCGTCGAACAGGAGCAGCCAACCGGCGTCGGCGATCTTCTTGTCCACGCCCACCGAGAAGCTGCCGCCCTCGTTGACCGAGATCGTCTCGAGGTTCGTCTTGTTCAGGCAGTCCGACACCTTCGCGTCGTCGATCGTGCCGTCGTCCTTGTAGCACTCGGCCTCGGAGTGGACCGACGTACTCCCGGTGACCAGGGTCACCAACGGGGTGGGCTTGTCGATGTTGCAACCCGTCAGGGCGAGCGCGCCCAGGACGGCGGCGCCGGCGAGCGCGGCAGGGCGGCGAGTCTTCATGATCGGAAGATTACCGGGCGGCCCGCAGCCGGATGCCGGGGGATCGCTTGCGACGCGCCCGGCGAGTCGTCAGCTTGCGGCCCACGATCACCAGCGCCAGCGTGAGCACGCCGGCCGCCACGCTCATGCCCAGCGTGCCGTTCAACGGCAGTGCGATGCCGATGCCGCCACCGATCACCCACGCCACCTGAAGCGCGGTCTCGGTGCGGGCGAAGGCGGAGGTGCGCACCGCCTCGGGGATGTCGCGCTGGATCATCGCGTCCAGGGAGAGCTTGCCCAATGCCTGGGCGAGACCGGCGACCGCGGCCACCGCGAGCACGGTGACCAGGCTGTACATCACCGCCGCCCAGGCCGCGCAGGCCGCGGACACCAGCAGCACGCCGACGATGATCGCCTCCGGCGCGCGGGACTTGAGCCAGGCCCCGAGCGCGGTGCCGACCGCATTGCCGACCGCGGCCGCGATCACCACCGCGATGGTGGCCTGGGTCGCGGACAGGTCGGCCACCGGGTGCTTTCGCATCAGGAAGCCGAGGAACATGATCAGGAAGCCGGAGAAGCCGCGCATCGCCGCGTTCGCCCACAACGCCTGAACCACCGACGGGCCCACGCTGCGCAGCCGCCGCGAGGTCTTGACCCGAACCGGTTTGCGGCCGGGCTCGCGCTCGCCGCGTGCGCCGGCCACGCCCTCGACCGACTCCTCGGCCCCGGGCTCGGGCGGCGTCTCGGTGGTGCTCCCGTCCCGGCCGGCTCGCAGCTTGGTCAGCGACACCTTGCGCTGGTGCTCGACGCCGGGCGCCTCGGCGGTGAACGAGGCCCGATCCTCACCCTCGGCCGAGTCGACCTTGGCGGGCAGCGTGAGCGCCAGGACCGCGCCGAAGGTGAACACGACACACGCGCCGTACAGGATTCCGGGCGTACCGAACGCGTACTTGAGGCCACCCGCGACCGGTGCCGCGCCCATCGTGCCGATCAGGCCGAACAGGGTGATCCGCGAGTTCGCCTTGACCAGCGAGACCGAGCGCGGCTGGAGCCGGGGCACCACCGCGCTGCGGCTGACCCCGTACACCTTGGACGAGACCAGGACACCGAAGGCCGCCGGATACAGCTCGAGCCCGCCGTTCTTCACCGAGCCGGCCATCAGCCAGCACAGCCCCACCCGCACCAGCATTGCCACCGCCATCGCGACGCGGCGACCGCGGCGCATCCGGTCCAGGATCGGACCCAGCACCGGAGCGAGCAGCGCGAACGGCGCGAGCGTGATCAGCAGGTACATGGCGACCCGGTCGCGCGCCTCGCCGGTGGGCACCGAGAAGAACACGGTCGTGGCCAGGGCCATGGTCACCAGCGCGTCGCCCGCGTTGTTGATCAGATGCAGCTCGATCAGCTTGGCGAGACCGCTTTCGCCGGCCCCCTTGGCCCGGGCCGCGCCGCGTAGTTTGCCGAAGCCGCCGGTGAACAGTCCGCCGAGCCGGCCCAGCGTGCGACGTGCCGGACCTCGGTTCTTGGTGAACGACCCACGGGTCGAGCGCGGCGCACGAACAGTGCGCCTTGATGCGGTGGTGGTCTTGGAGGCTGCCACGCCGGGATCCTGCCCTCGCTCCCTCGGATGATGCGGTCGCGACACGCCAGGAAGGGCTCGCTCCGCGCGCCCGTTCGGGAATCGGACGTGTTTTGAGGGTATCGGCGGTGGAGACCTTCGACGCGTGAGAGAGAATCACTCTCGTGAGTGCCGCGACCCGTAGTCGAACCCCGGACCGCCTCTGCGCCGAGGCGGTTGATCTTGCCTTCGCTGCCGCCGAGGAAGCCGCAGGTCAGGACTCCGTCGGCGAGCATCTGGGTGTTCAGGTGGATGGTGATCGCCTGGTCACCCACCTGTTCGCGTGCCGCGAGTCCGCCTACCACGGCTGGCGGTGGGCGGTGACCGTTGCCCGTGCGCCCCGCGCCAAGCTGGTGACCGTGGACGAAACCGTCCTCGTCCCGGGACCCGAGGCGCTGCTCGCGCCTGCCTGGGTGCCGTGGAACGAGCGCCTTCGTCCCGGCGACCTCGGCGTGGGCGACCTGTTGCCCACCGACGCCGACGACCCCCGTCTCGAATTCGGTTACACCGGAGCGGACGAGACAGAGGAGGAATTGACCGAACCGATCGCCTTTGGTCCCAAGGCAGTCGCGTACGAACTGGGACAGGGGCGCGCACGCGTCCTGTCGCCGGTCGGCCGCGATCTGGCCGCAGACCGCTGGGACGAGCACTTCGGCGGGGCCACACCCATGGCCCAGGCCGCCCCGGCGCACTGCACGAGTTGTGCCTTCCTGGTCAAGGTCGGCGGCCCGCTCGGGCAGGCGTTCGGAGTGTGCGCCAACGAGTACTCGCCCGCCGACGGCCGGATGGTCTCGCTTGCCTATGGCTGCGGCGGCCACTCGGAAGCGGCGGTCATGCCCGCCGCGACGCCCGCCGCCGAGCTGTCCCTGGACGAGTACCGGATCGAGACCGTGCGGATCCGCCCGGTCGAGAGCCCGGTGGACGAGGACGGCATGGAGCCCGGCGAGGATCAACTGGGCCACTCCTGATCGATCCCGTGCACGTGTGCGCCACCTCGCGCGACACGCCCGACGTCCTCGACCCGCCTACCCGACCGACATGCCGAAGCCGCCACCGATCCGGTGGCGGCTTCGGTTCGTTTCGGGCCGTCCGCGAGCCGTGCCCACTTCCCGCGTTCTCGGGTCCCACCGGAGGATCGGGGGTACTTGTCCGTAAGGGTTTCGGGTGAGTCGTCCCACTGCCGTCCACACGGTGGGATCGCCGGGAAGCCGTGTGCCCGGAAACGCAATAGGGTTCCGGCCACATCCGCGAACGAGGGACGGCGCACGGCATGGGCATCGAGGACCGCTTTGGCACCGCTTCGCTTCGGCGAGCCGTACTGGACGCGTGGGCCGCGTCGCCCGCGCGTTTCCGGGAGGACGCGAACGCCGAGGAGGAACTCGCCCTCGGCGGCTATCGCGACCGCCTGGTGGTCGAGCTCGCGCAGAACGCCGCCGACGCGGCGGCCCGGGCAGGCGTTTCGGGTCGGCTCAAACTGACCCTGCGCGACGGCGTCCTGGTCGCGGCCAACACCGGCGACCCGCTGCACGCGCAGGGTGTCGAGGCGCTGTCCACGTTGCGTGCCTCCGCCAAGCGCGACGACGGGCCCGAGGCGGTCGGCCGGTTCGGCGTCGGCTTCGCCGCAGTGCTCGCGGTCACCGACGAGCCGTGCGTGCTCTCGCGTACCGGCGGCGTGCGCTGGTCGCTTCAGGAGGCCCGCGACCTGGCCGCCGAAGTGGCCCGGGGCAACGCCCAACTGACCGACGAACTGGCCCGCCGCGACGGCGGGGTGCCGGTGCTGCGGCTGCCGATGCCGGCCGAGGGCACCCCGCCCGAGGACTACGACACCTGCGTCGTGTTGCCGCTGCGCGACGGCGCCGCGGCGGACCTGGCCGCCCGGCTGCTCGCCGAGATCGACGACGCGCTGCTGCTCACCCTGCGCCGGATCGGCGAGATCGTGATCGAGACCGCGGACGGCGTGCGTACGCTGACCTGCCGGGCCGACGGCGGTGCCCTCGTGGTGACCGACAACGGCGTGCAGACCCGCTGGCGGGTCGGCGAGGACGGCGGCGCGCTGGAGCCCGAACTGCTCGCCGACCGGCCCACCGAGGAGCGCCGCCGGGCCGCGTGGTCGGTGCTGTGGGCCGTGCCGCTGGACGCCGCCGACCAGCCGCGCCGGCCGAGCGTACGGCCCGTGGTGCACGCCCCCACGCCCACGGACGAGCCGCTCGGGCTGCCCGCGCTGCTCGTCGCGTCCTTCCCGCTCGACCCGACCCGCCGGCACACCGCGCCCGGGCCGCTGCGCGACTTCCTGATCGAGCGCGCCGCCGAGACCTACGCCACGCTGCTGGGCACCTGGCCGACCAGCACGACCGGCATCCTGAGCCTGGTGCCCGGACCGACCGCCGAGGGCGAACTGGACGGGCTGCTGCGGCACCAGGTGCTGGCCCGACTCGCCGACACCGCGTTCCTGCCCGCCGCCGCGCCCGCGTCCGAGGCCGAGCCGGACGACCCGGACGCGCTGCTGCTCGATCGTGGCACCGCCGCGCGCGACCGCGACCTGCTGCGCCCGCGCGACGCGGTGCTGATCGAGACCGCGAGCCCGGGCCTGGTCGACGCGCTCGCGCCGGTGGTGGCCGGGCTGCTGCCCGCCGGGCTGGACCGCAGTGCGGCGCTGCGGGTGCTGGGCGTGCGCCGGCTGCCGCTGGCCGAGGTGGTCGACCAGTTGGCCGGCATGGACCGGGACCCGGCCTGGTGGCGGGCCCTGTACGACGCGTTCGACCCGGCGGCCCGGGACGCGCTGGGCGCGCTGCCGGTGCCGCTCGCGGACGGCCGCATCGTGCGCGGGCCGCGCGGGATCCTGCTGCCCTGCCCGGACAGCCCCGACCTGGCCGCGCTCGATACGCTCCGACTGCGGGTCGCCCACCCGGAGGCGACCCACCCGCTTCTGGAGCGGCTGGGCGCGGTCCGGGCCACCCCGCGGGCGGTGCTCGCGGACCCGGCGGTGCGCGCGGCGGTCGCCGAGAGCGAGGACGGCGACGACATCGCCGACGCGATCCTGGAACTGGTCCGGGCCGCCCGGATCGGTCCCGGCGACGAGCCCTGGCTGTCCGCGCTGCTGCTGCCGGACGTGGACGGCGACGCGGTCCCGGCCGGCGAACTGATGCTGCCGGGCAGCCGGATCGCCGCGGTGGTCGAGCCGGACGCGCTCGGCATCGTCTACCCGGACCTGGTCGAACGCTGGGGCGAGGACGTGCTGGAGGCGGTCGGCGTGCTCGGCACGTTCGGCCTGGTCCAGGAGGACGACGTGGTGCTGGACCACGACGGCTGCGACCACGATCTGGACGCCGAGGACGACTGGCTCGACGACGTCCTCGACCACATGCCGGACCAGGGCGTACCGCCGGTGGTGGCGACCTTCGTCGCGGTGCGCGACCTGGACCTGGTCGCGGACGACGCGTGGGACGAGGCGCTCGAGGTGATCGCCACGCCGCCGCTGCGCACCGCGGTGATCGAGCCGGCGCACGTCCTGCTGCCGGACGGTGGCACGGCCCGGGTGCCCTCGTACACGGCCTGGTGGCTGCGCGGGCACCCGGTGCTGGCCGGCCGGCGGCCGGCCGGTCTGCTCGCCGCCGACGGGGACCGGCTGCTGCACGGGCTCTACGACGAGGTCCGGGCGAGCCTGGACCCGGTCTTCCTGACCGCCCTGGGCGTGCGTACGACGCTCCCGGCGCTGCTGGCCGACCCGGACGGCCCGGACGAGCTGCTGGAGCGCCTGGCGGACCCGGAGCGGCCCGTGACGCGCGACCAGCTGCGGGCGCTGTACACCGCGCTCGCCGACATCGCACCGGAGCGGTTGTCCGCGCCGACCGAACTGCGCGGCGTCTCGGGCGGGCGGATGACCGTCGCCGACGTGGCGGACGCGCTGGTGGGCGACGCGCCGGACCTGGCGGCGCTGGTCGCGGACGACGCGGCGCACGTGGTGCTGCCGGTGCGCCCGGACCGCGCGGAGGCGCTGGCCGACCTGCTCGACGTACCGCTGCTGTCCGAGACGATCCCGGGCAAGGTGCTCTCCCAGGGCACGCTGCACGAGGTGCCGGACGACGTGCTGGCCGCGATGCCGGACGCGCCGAAGGAGTACTTCGAGCACGAGGAACTGATCGTCTCCGGCCCGAACGAGACCGAACTCGACGCGGACTGGCGCTACATCGACGGCCGGGTGCACGCCACCACATTCGAGGGCGTCGCCCGCGGCCTGGCCTGGGCGGCGGGTGAGTGGCACCGCCGCTTCGAGGTCGAACAACTCCTCACCCACCCCGAGAACGCGGACCACTTCGCGACGGAACGCGACTTCGACGGGGTGTGAGCCGGGTGGGCCGCCCGGTCCGAGGCGGACTCGGGCGGCCCGGTCCTCAACCCAGGTCGGCGCCGTACACGTGGTCGACCGCCATCGTCATCAGCACCCGGCGGTCGCTCACCATCACCGCGCGATACTCGGCCCAGTTCGGGTGCTCCCCGGCCGCGTGCCGGTAGTAGTCCACCAGCGCCTCGACCTCCGGGCCGTCGGGGTCGGTGCCCGGTCCGGTCAGGGTCACGGTGCCCTCGGCGGTGGCCCAGGCACGGCCGTCGGACCTGGTGACCTCCAACGCGGCTCGGGGGTCGCGGCGCAGGTTCGCGGTTTTGGCGCGGCCTTGGGTCATCGAGACGTAGAGAATCTCGGCCTCGGGGTCGTAGTACGGCATCACGGGGGACAGCTGAGGGCGGCCGTCCGATTTGATCGTGGCCAGGACGCCGAGCCGGCTTTCCGCGAGCAGCGTGCGCGGGTCGAACGGTGTGTCGGTCATATCCGGAGCCAATCCCCGACCACCCGCCGGCTATTCCCGCCACACGCGGACGAGTGACGGCCAAGGTCGCATCCCGACGGCCTGCGGAACTGCTCGATCAGCGCCGTCCGGCCGCCGCCCTGCCCGGCGACCGCGGCCACGACCGATTCGCCCCGGGGCCCCGCTGCCGTCGTGCTCCGGCGAAGCCGTGCGCCGGGGCACGACGGGCTCACCGTCCGGGGCCGGCCTCCGACCGCAACCCGGCGGCCAGAAGTTCGGCCAGGTGCATCGGGCGGCGGTCGCTCACGTGGGTGATCTGGGTGCGGCAGCTGAACCCGTCCGCGAGGGTCACCGCATCGGGTCCGGCAGCCTCCAGCGCCGGCAGCAGCCGGTCCGCGGCGACCGCACGCGACAACTCGCCGTGCGCCGCCTCGTAGCCGAAATTGCCCGCCAACCCGCAGCAGCCGCCCGCGAGTTCCCCGGTCAACCCGGCCCGGGCGCGCAGTCGGCGGTCGGCCGCGTCGCCCAGGACCGCATGCTGGTGGCAGTGCAGTTGGCCGGTCACCTCACGATCCAGCACCGGCGGCGCCCAGTTCGGCGCGTACTCCTCCAGGGCCTGGGCAAACGTCCGGACCGCGCCCGCGAGGCCGTCCGCCGCTCGGCCGAGCAATTCGGGTACGTCGGTGCGCAGGGCCGCCGCGCAGGACGGCTCCAGGCCAACGATCGGCAGCCCGGCCTCGATCGCCGGCCGCAGGGTGCGCACGGTACGGGTCATCACCCGTCGCGCGATGCCCAGTTGCCCGGTCGAGACCCAGGTCAGGCCGCAGCACACCGACCCCGGCGGCACCACCACCTCCAGTCCGGCGGCCTCCAGTACCTCGACCGCGGCGCGCCCGACCTCGGGCCGGAACCGGTTGGTGAAGGTGTCCGGCCACAGCACCACCCGACGGCGCGAACTCCCCACCACCCGCGGCCGATCGCGCCACCAGCGGGTGAACGGCTCGGGCGCGAACGGCGGGATCGGCCGGGTGCGATCGAGCCCGGCCAGGCCGAGCGCCGCCCGCCGCAGCGCCGGCATCCCCGCCGCCGCGTTGGCCACACCCGCCAGCCCCGGCACGGCGCCCACCGCGCGGGCCCACAGCGGTAGATTGCCCAGCGCGTAGTGCGCGGCCGGCCGCAGCCGACCCCGATAGTGGTGGTGCAGGAACTCGGCCTTGTAGGTGGCCATGTCCACGTCCACCGGACAGTCGCCGCGGCAGCCCTTGCAGGACAGGCACAGGTCGAGCGCGTCGCGGACCTCGGTGGAGCGCCAGCCGTCGGTGATCACCTCGCCGATCAGCATCTCGTGCAGCAGCCGGGCGCGCCCGCGCGTCGAGTGCGCCTCCTCGCCGGTGACCCGGTACGACGGGCACATCACGCCTCCGGAGGAGGCGTCCGCCGACTCGCGGCACTTGCCCACTCCCACGCAGCGCCGCACCGCGGCCGCGAAGTCGCCGCCGTCGGCCGGGTAGCCGAACTCCACCGACACGGGCGTGCGCATCCCGATGAAACGCAGATTGCCGTCCACAGGGTGTGGACGAACCAGGATGCCCGGGTTCAGCAACCCCGCCGGATCCCAGATCGCCTTGAAGGCGCCGAACAGTTCGACGATCTTCGGCCCGTACATCCGAGGCAGGAACTCGGCCCGGGCCTGCCCGTCGCCGTGCTCCCCGGACAGCGAGCCGCCGTGCGCGACCACCAGGTCCGCCAGGTCGGACGAGAACGCCCGAAACGCCGCGACGCCGCGGGTGGTCAGCAGGTCGAAGTCGATCCGGATGTGCACACAGCCCTCGCCGAAGTGGCCGTACGGCAGCCCGCGCAGGTCGTGTCGCTTCATCAACTCGGCCAACGCGCGTAGGTACGCGCCGAGCCGCTCGGGCGGCACGGCGGTGTCCTCCCAGCCCGGCCACGCCTCCGAGCCGTCCGCCATCCGGGTCGCGGTGCCGGACGCCTCCTCGCGGATCCGCCACAGCGCTCGCTGCCCCGCCGCGTCGGTGACCACCCGAGCCGGTCCGGAGCCGGCCAGCGCGTGTGCCCGCGCCGTCGCCTCGGTGATCGAGTCCCCGCCGACCTCGACGAACAACCAGGCGGCGCCGGGCGGCAGTTCGACATCGCGCGCGGACGCGGCCAACGCGACCAGGCCGGCGCTCAGGCTCTCCACCGTCAGCGGGCCGTGCGGCAGCAGGCCGGGCGCCGCGTCCGCCGCGGCGAAGTCGTCCCCGAAGCCCAGCACGACCAGGGCGCGGGCCTTGGGCGCCTCGACCAGGCGCAGGCCGGCGCCGAGCACCACCACGCAGGTGCCCTCGGTGCCGACCAGGGCCCGGGCCACATCGCGCCCGTGCTCGGGCAGCAGCCGGTCCAGGGCGTAGCCGGAGACCCGACGCGGCAGAGCGGGGAAGCCCCGCCGGATCAGCGCCAGGTTGGCGTCCGCGAGGTTGGCGAGCGCGGCGTGGATCTCGGCGGCGCGGCCCGTGGTGGGCACCGGCTGATCGCGGCCGACCCGCATCCGGGTGCCGTCCATGGTCGCGATGTCGAGCCATTCGACGTTGGCGCTCGTCCGGCCCCAGGCCACCGAGTGCGACCCGCACGCGTCGTTGCCGATCATGCCGCCGAGCGTGCAACGGCTGTGGGTGGACGGATCCGGGCCGAAGGTGAGGCCGTGTCGGCCGGCCGCGCGGCGCAGGTCGTCGAGCACCACGCCGGGCTCGACGTGCGCGATCCGGGTCACCGGGTCCACGTCGTGGATCCGGTTCAGGTGCCGGGCCAGGTCGAGCACCACACCGTTGCCGGTGGCCTGCCCGGCGATGCTGGTGCCGCCGCCGCGCACGGTCACCGGCGCACCCAGCTCGTGGCACACCGCGAGGGCCGCGAGCACGTCCTCGGCGTCCAGCGGCGCGACCACCCCCGGCGGCACCCGGCGATGGTTGGAGGCGTCCATCGAGTGCAGCGCGCGGGCCTGCGGGTCGAACCGGACCTCGCCGCGCATCCGCGCCCGCAACGCGCCTTCGAGGTTCCCGAGCTGTGCCGTCACCACGTCATCCTCACTTGTCGCGGCCGCCGGCCGAGCCGGGAACGCCCCTCCGCAAGGTGTCGAACCCGGCCCGGAACGCCCACCCGTCGAGACGCCCCGCGCCACATGCCGGTCACGATCGTCTCATTGTGCGGAATACACATCACCCACGAAACGGACACGACTACGCTCTCCGCGTGGCCGAGATCCAGATTCCCGCAGCGCTCATGCCCGCCGACGGCCGGTTCGGTTCGGGCCCGTCCAAGGTACGTCCCGAGGCGCTCGCCGCTCTCGCGGCGACCGGTACCTCTCTCCTGGGCACCTCCCACCGGCAGGCGCCGGTGAAGAACCTGGTGCGCCGGGTTCGCGAAGGTGTCGGCAGCCTGTTCTCCCTGCCCGAGGGCTACGAGGTGGTCCTGGGCAACGGCGGTGCCACCGCCTTCTGGGACATCGCCGCGTTCGGCCTGGTCGAGCGCAAGTCCCAGCACCTGTCGTTCGGCGAGTTCTCGTCCAAGTTCGCCACGTCGGTCAAGGCCGCACCGTGGCTGGACGAGCCGACGGTGATCAAGTCGGAGCCCGGCACGCACCCGCTGCCGCAGGCCGAGGCGGGCGTGGACGTGTACGCCCTGACCCACAACGAGACCTCGACCGGCGTCGCGATGCCGATCGCGCGCCCGGCAGGCGCCGACGCGGGCTCGCTGGTGCTGGTCGACGCGACCTCCGCGGCGGGCGGGCTGCCGGTGGACGCGGCCGAGACCGACGTGTACTACTTCGCGCCGCAGAAGAACTTCGCCGCCGACGGCGGTCTGTGGCTCGCCGCGTTCTCGCCGGCCGCGTTGGAGCGGGCGCAGCGGATCGCCGCGTCGGACCGCTACATCCCGCCGTTCTTCGACCTGGCCACCGCGATCGACAACTCGGTCAAGGACCAGACGTACAACACGCCGGCGCTGAGCACGCTGTTCCTGCTCGCCGACCAGCTCGACTGGATCAACGGGCAGGGTGGCCTGGACTGGGCCGTCGCGCGCACCGCCGACTCGTCGAGCCGGCTGTACGGGTGGGCCGAGAAGTCCGCGTACGCGAGCCCGTTCGTGGCCGACCCGGCGGCCCGCTCGCAGGTGGTCGGCACGATCGACTTCGCCGATTCGGTGGACGCGTCCGCGGTGGCCAAGGTGCTGCGCGCGAACGGCATCGTGGACACCGACCCCTACCGCAAGCTGGGCCGCAACCAGCTCCGAGTGGCGATGTTCCCGGCCGTCGAGCCGGCCGACGTCGAGGCGCTGACCGCGTGCGTCGACTACGTGATCGAGCAGCTCTGATCCGCGTTCGCGGCGCCTGACGAGCCGCCGCCCCGGGACCGAACCGGTCCCGGGGCGGCGGCCCGTCGTCACTCGTGCCGGGCCGTCGACGGCCCCGCCCGTGGTCGATCAGCTCCTGTTCCGGCCGCCCAGCCGGCGATACGCGAAGAACAGCACCACCAGGCCGGCCACGGCCAGCAGCCCCGGGCCGAAGGTCTTGGCCCGGTCCGTGGCGGACTTGCCGTCGCTCTTGTCGCCGGCCGACGTGGTCGTGTTCGCGGACCCGCCGCCGCCGGGCGCGTTGCGCAGCAGGTCCGGGTTGCGCAGCAGGTCCGGACGGTTGTCGCCGTCGAGCTCGACCCGGCGGACCTGACTGCCCTTGCCCTCGCTGCCGAACAGCAACTCCTTGCCGTCCCGACTCCACGCGACCGACTCGCCCTGGCGCTGGATCGGCACGCCGACCCCGGCCAACTCCTTGCCGGGCGCGGCGAACACGGTGGCGGAGAAGTAGCCGCGCAGCACGAACCGTGAGCCGTCCGGCGCGAACGCGCCGTCGGTCACCGTCGAGCCGCCGGCGGCGATCCGCTTGAACGTGTTGATCCCGGTCGGAGAGAGCTGCTCGGGCTGCTCGTACAAGCCGCCCTCGGCCTCCTTGCTCGCGATGTAAAGCTTGTTCGTGCGCGGATCCATCAGCAGCGCCTCGGCGTCACGCGGACCGTTGTCGTACTTCACCCGGAACTTGGTCGCCTTGACCGTCGCGTCGGCGAGCGTCGCGGGTTCGGCGAAGCGGTAGATCCACACCTCGGGCCACTTGCCGTGCAGGTTGTCGCCGATGTCGCCGACGAAGACCGCCGGTTTGCCCGCGTCGTCCTTGCCGATCGTGATTGCTTCCCAGTCCCGCGCGTCCACGCCGGCCAGCGTGATGGTGGCCTTGGTGGTGCCGTCCTTGCCGATCGCGTAGATCCTGGGCGCGTCCGAACTGTCGTTGTGCGTCCAGTAGACGTCCGGGTGCAGCGCGCTGGCCACCAGGCCGCTGGACTCGGTGATCCGCTCGTCCTTGATGGTGAACAACACGTTCGCGTCGGCCACCGCCGATGCCGGTACGGCCACCACCAGGGCCACGGCCGCCGTCAGGGCGCCGAAGCCGCGGATCCGACCCCGTCCCACCCGCTTCACCCGTCCCGTCCTGTCATGGGTCCAGCCTGCCGGCCCGACCCCGATCGCTGTCGAGGCGGGGACCACTTTGCGACAGGTCTCGCGAATGCATTGCGGTTTGCCATGCGTCGGGGATGGGATGGGAGTTCGTGGGCGTCGGCATCCGGAGTCTTCCATGACACTGATCAAGGCATGTCTGAACGGCACGCGGCGCCCCGAGGAGCACCCGGCGCTTCCGCTGACACCGGCGCAGATCGCCGCGGACAGCCGAGCCGCGGTGGCCGCAGGCGCGTCCATCGTGCACGTGCACCCGCGCGGTCGCGGCGGTCGGGAGAGTCTGGCGCCGGAGGTGATCACGCCGGTGGTCCGGGCGATTCGCGGTGCGGCGCCGGGCGTGCCGATCGGGGTGAGCACGGGCGCCTGGATCGAGGCCGACGCCGCCCGGCCGGCCGCGGTGCGCGCCTGGACGGTGTTGCCCGACCTGGCGTCGGTCAACCTGTCCGAGGAGGGCTCGGTCGATCTCGCGTACGCGCTCGCGCACCTGGGTGTGGGGGTCGAGGCGGGGGTGTGGACCGAGGCCGACGCGGAGTTGCTGGTCGAGCGGGACCTGGCCGCGGTGTGCACCCGGATCCTGATCGAGGTCGAACTCGCCGACCCGGGGGACGCGCTGGACGAGGCGGGACGCATCCTGGCCGTGCTCGACCGGCACGACATCGCGGTGCCGCGCCTGTTGCACGGCGCCGACGAGTCCGCGTGGCCGGTCCTGGACGCGGCCATCGCGGCCGGTCTGGACATCCGGATCGGCCTGGAGGACACCCTGCTGGACCCGGAGGGCCGCCGGGTCGCGGGCAACGCGGCTCTGGTGCGGATCGCCTCGGACCGGGTCGTCGCGGCCCGTTCGGCGGGCAATCCGCACTGACCCGCACCGCGGCGTCCGCACGCGGCCCGCGCCCGGTCCCCGTGCCGCCTCGCATGCCGGCCCCCACGCGCCGGTCCCGGTACTAACGCATCAAGGCGCCGATGATCACGGCGATGAGCAGGAGGGCCAGAGTGGCCGTGACGACGCGGGTTCTGGTGCGGGGATTCACGCCCCAGAGCCTACGCGGCGCGGGCGCGCGGTCGAATTCCGGCCGGGCGCCCGCGCTCGCGGGTCACACCATCGAGGCCGCCAGGCGGCGGCGGAAGGCGGCGAGCACCGTGCGGTCGCCGGTTTGCGAGACGACCGTGCCGGGGCGTCGGCCCCACAGGTAGAGCAACAGTTCGGCGGGCTCGCCGCTGACGGCCGCGTCCGCGAACCCCTGGTCGCGGGACATGGTCACGCCGGAGCGCTGCATGGTCAGCCGCCAGTGGTGCCGGTTGCTGTGCACGCCGATCGTGCGCCCGCTCGCGCCGTCGCGCGTGCCGCCGTCGTAGTGCGCCGGGAGCAGTACGCCCAGCACCTCGTCGATGCCGTCCAGGGCCTGCTGGGCGTCCAGCGGTCCCGGGGTGCCGACGGCCATCTCGATGTCGGCGCGGTGCACCGCGGCCTCGCGCGCCATCCGGCGGAAGAGGAAGCCGGCGGTGCCCCGATCGGGCCCGTCGCCGTCCACGCCCTCCGCGACGCCGGGGTCGAGCTCCTTGCCATCGATCGGGTCGAGCGGGTCCCGCCGGGCCATTTCGGTCACGAGCGCCGCGTGCGCCCGGGTGTAGGTGTCGAGCAGATCCCCCTTTGTCGCGCTGCCTGCGGCCGGGCGCGCGTCACCCGCGGCCGGGTGGCGATCCGGGCGCAATTGCGCGGCGGCGCCGGTGTACATGAGCACGGAATGTCGTACGACGTCGGCGACCGTCCAACCGGGACAGGACGGTACCGGCGCGTCCATGTCCGTGACGGCCGCCTGGCCCAAGCGGAGACCCTCCGCCTGGAACAGGTGCTGGAACCGCACGTAGTCCATTCGTCAAGGATTCCAGCGTTTCGGGTGACGTGTCGATGGCCTGCGTCACCCCATGGCGTGAATGTCACGTCAAGAAAAGGTGTACCGCACACCTGTGCTGACGCTATGTCAGATCTTGACCACAGGATTACCGAACTCCGACCGTGTCGCCGAGACGACGGGCGTCGCCGGTCGCATCGCGCGCACCACCGTGCCCGGCCGCAGCCGGATCCCGGCGTGCCGGGCGAGCAGCGCGCCGACCACGAGCGCCGCGGCCAACGAGATCAGGCCGCCCACGAGCAACCCGGTACGCGGCCCGAAGCTCTCCGCCAACCACCCCGTAAGCGGGCCGCCCAGCGGGGTGCCGCCCATGAACACGAGCATGTAGATGCCCATCACCCGACCGCGCATCGCCGGGTCGCTGCCGAGCTGCACGGTCGAGTTCGCCGCCGTGTTGAAGGTCAGCCCGGCGATCCCGATCGGCACGAGCAGCAGCGCGAAGCTCCAGTAGCCGGGCATCAGCGCGGCGATCGTCTCCAGCAGCCCGAACGCGATCGCGGCGCCGACCAGCACCCGCAGCCGAGTCCGGCCACGCTTGGCCGCGAACAGGGCGCCCGCCAGCGAGCCGACCGCGAACACCGTGTTGAGCAGCCCGAACGAGCCGGGTCCGGCGTGGAAGACGTCGTTGGAGAAGGTCGCGAGGGTGACCGCGAAGTTGTAGCCGAAGGTGCCGATGAAGCCGACGAGGGCGATCGCCACGAGCAGGTCGGGACGGCCGCGTACATAGCGCAGCCCCTCGCGCAGTTGGCCCTTCTCCCGTGGCACCACCGGCATCGTGCGCAGTTCGCTCTCGCGCATGGCCAGCAGGCCGAGCAGCACCGCGATGTAGGACACCGCGTTGACCGCGAACACCCAGCCGGTGCCGATCGCGGTGATCAGCAGGCCGCCGACCGCGGGGCCGACGATCCGGGCGAGCTGGAAGTTGGCCGAATTCAGGCTGACCGCGTTGGCCAGGTCCTTGCGGCCGACCATCTCGATCACGAACGCCTGTCGCGCGGGGTTGTCCACCGCGGTGGCCATGCCGAGGCCGAACGCGAGCAGCCACACGTGCCACACCTGGACGGCATCGCTCAACACCAGGACCGCCATCACGGCGGCGAGCAGACCCATCACGGTCTGCGTACCGATCAACAACAGGCGCTTGCGGTAGCGGTCGGCGATCACACCGCCCCACAGGCCGAACAGCAGCATGGGCAGAAACTGCAGACCGGTGGTCACCCCGAGCGCGGTAGCGCTGCCGGTGAGCTTGAGTACGAGCCAGTCCTGAGCGATGCGTTGCATCCAGGTGCCCGTGTTGGACACCGTCTGCCCGGCGGCAAAAAGCCGAAAGTTGCGGTTTCGTAGTGATGAGAAGGTGCCGGCTGTCGCCGCCACGGGCTCCCCTTTCGTCGTACGGTCGGCCGAGGCCGGATGAACATCCGTCCCCGAACCGAACCGCGACGCGGGTGCGCCGGACTCCTGCGTCGGACTCCTAGGCCTGCGCCAGCTTCTCCAGCACCGGCAGGGCCGCGCGCAACGCCTCGCTCTCCTCGGGCGTGAGCCGGGACAGGTGGTCCGCCAGCCAGGCGTTGCCCAGCCTGCGGTTCTCCTCCACCACGGCGGCGGCGGGCTCGGTCGCGGAAACCACGACCTGCCTGCGGTCGTCGGGGTGCGGCTCGCGCCGCACCAGGCCACGCTCCTCCAGGCCGGCGATCACGCGCGTCATCGACGGTGGCTGCACCTTTTCCTGCCGGGCGAGTTCGCCCGGAGTCATGGCGCCGCGCACGACGAGCACGGTCAGCACCGAGAGCTGGGTGGGGCTCAGCGTCTCGTCGGCCCGCTGGTTGCGCAGGCGACGGGAGAGCTTCAGCACCGAGGCACGGAGGGCAGCCACCGTGGCACGGTCGGGTTCGGACGGGGACACATTGGTTAGCTTAACTCTTTACTCTCGCTAACTTCCAATGGTTTGCGTCCCCGGGATATTCCGGACCACCGGCGCCGAGCGACGCCGCCTCGCGCCGTCGGCGCTACTTGACGCCGAGCACCTGCTCGATCGGGTCGATCGCGAAGTGCACCACGAACAGCGCGGACACGATCCACAGCAGCACCGGGATCTCCCGGGCCTTGCCGACCGCCGTGCGGCTTGTTCGTCGGGACGCGCGCGGGAGCGGCGTGGGCGGCCAAGTAGCCTAGGTTTCGTGAGCAGGCACGGGAGCGGGAAACGACGGCGCGCCTCGCCGGATCCGGACGACACGGGCGCACCGCGCCCGGACGCGGCCGCGGACCCGACGTCGGGGCCCGTCGAGGACGCGTACGACGCGGGCTCCCCGGGCAGCGGCGAGTACGACGTGAGCTCGTACGGCAGTGGTGAGTACGCGGCGTACGGGGCGGAGACGTATGCGCAGGCGGACTACGCGCAGGCGGACTACGAGTCGACGCAATACCCGCCGACCGAATACGAACCGGCCGAGTACGAGTCCGGTGGCTACCCGGCCCGGCCGGTGCCCGGTGAGCCCGAGGCGTACCCGTCCCAGGCGCATTCCGCGGCGGGCTACGGCGCGAGCGCCTACGACCCGGCCACCGATCCGGCGCTCATGGGTGGGACCGCCGAGTTCGTCGCCGTCGACGAGCCGGTCGAAGCCACCGAGCGCCGTCCCACCGAGCGCCGACCCGACGAGGCCCGCGAAGCGGACACCGGCATGCGCCCCGCGCCGCCTCCGCACGAGGGCAACATCATCAGGCTCGTCGCCGTCGGCAGCCTGATCTGGTTCGCGCTGTTCCTGGTCGCGTGGCTCATGCGCGACACGCTCTCCGACGACCGGGACTGGTGGCCGTGGTGCGCGCTGGCCGGCTCCGGCCTGGGCCTGTTCGGGCTCTGGTACTGCCGCCGCCTGCAAAGCGCCGACGAGGACTGAGCCCGGGGTCGGGGCACTCGGTACTCGGCGTCTCGCACTGGGCATCGGCCGCCCGAGCTTCGTCGACCGCTCGCCGCGAGCAATCCTCGCGACGGATGCCGAATGGCCACAAAATCCGACATTCACTGACGTAACTTCGGGGCATGATCGGAGCCCCCGCCGCAACCACCGGGCTGACCACCGCCGAGGTCGCCGAACGCGTTGCGGACGGCCGCGTCAACGACGTGCCGACCCGGTCCAGCCGCAGTACCTCGGCGATCGTCCGGGGCAACGTCTTCACCAGGTTCAACGCGATCATCGGCACCCTGTTCGTGGTGATGCTGATCGTCGGCCCGATCCAGGACGGCCTGTTCGGCCTGGTCATCGTGGCCAACACGGCGATCGGCATCATCCAGGAGCTGCGCGCCAAGCGCACCCTGGACGCTCTCGCGGTGGTCGGCGAGGCCAAGCCGCGGGTGCGCCGGGACGGGCACACCGCCGAGTTGTCCGCGCGCGATCTGGTCCTGGACGACGTATGCGAACTCGGCGCGGGCGAGCAGGTCCTGGTGGACGGCGTGGTGGTCGAGGCGGACGCACTCGAACTCGACGAGTCGCTGCTCACCGGCGAGACCGACCCGGTCCACAAGAAGGTCGACGACCAGGTGATGTCCGGCAGCTTCGTGGCCGCCGGCAACGGCGCCTTCCGGGCGGGCAGGGTCGGCCGCGACGCATACGCCGCCCGACTCGCCGAGGAGGCCGGTCGATTCACCCTGGTCGACTCGGAACTACGCCGGGGCCTGGACCGGATCCTCACCTACGTGACGTGGTTGATGATCCCGGTGGGCATCCTTTTGATCATCAGTCAGCTCCGCACCCACGACGGCCTGCCCAACGCGCTGCGCGGCATGGTCGCGGGCCTGGTCACCATGGTGCCCGAGGGCCTGATGCTGCTCACCTCGGTCGCGTTCGCGGTCGGCGTGGTCCGGCTGGGTCGCAGGCAGTGCCTGGTTCAGGAGCTACCGGCGATCGAGGGCCTGGCCCGGGTCGACGTGGTCTGCCTGGACAAGACCGGCACGCTCACCGAGGGCGGCATGGACGTGGCCGAGGTGCGCCCGCTCGACGACACGCTGCCGATCGACGCGGCCCTGGGCGCGCTGGGCACCTCCGACGCGCGGCCGAACGCGAGCCTCCAGGCGATCGTGGACGCCTACCCCGCGCCGCCGGACTGGCCGGTCACCGACGTCGCCGCGTTCTCCTCGGCCCGCAAGTGGAGCGGCGCGAGCTTCGCCGGGCACGGGACCTGGCTGCTCGGCGCGCCCGACGTACTGCTCCCCGAGGGCCATCCGGTGCTCGCCCGGGTGGACGAACCGGGCGCGCGGGGGCTGCGGGTGCTCCTGCTGGCGACCGCCGACGGGCTGACCGACGAGGCGGGCGGCCGGGCCCACCCCGCCGCGCTGGTGGTGCTGCGACAGCGGCTGCGCCCGGACGCCGGGGCGACGCTGCGCTACTTCGCGAGTCAGGACGTGGCGACCAAGGTGATCTCCGGCGACAACGCGCTCTCGGTCGGCGCGGTGGCCGCCAAGCTCGGCCTCGCGGGCGCCGAACACGCGGTGGACGCACGCCGGTTGCCCGAGGATCGGGCCGAACTCGGGCAGGCGCTCGATGGCAACACCGTCTTCGGTCGGGTCACTCCGCAACAGAAGCGGGCGATGGTCGCGGCCCTCCAGGCGCGCGGCCACACGGTCGCGATGACCGGCGACGGCGTCAACGACGTGCTCGCGCTCAAGGACGCCGACATCGGTGTCGCGATGGGCTCGGGCAGCGGCGCGAGCCGTGCGGTCGCGCAGATCGTGCTCCTGGACAACAGTTTCGCCACGCTGCCCTCGGTGGTGGCCGAGGGCCGCCGGGTGATCGGCAACATCGAGCGGGTCGCGAACCTGTTCCTGGTCAAGACCGTGTACGCGCTGCTGCTTTCGCTGCTCACCGGCGTCGCGGGCGTGGTCTTCCCGTTTTTGCCCCGCCACCTCACCCTGATCGGCTCGCTCACCATCGGCGTACCGGCCTTCTTTCTCGCCCTCGCCCCGAACGCCGAACGGGCCCGCTCCGGCTTCGTACCGCGGGTGCTGCGCTTCGCGATCCCCGGCGGCGTGGTCGCCGCGGCGGCCACGTTCCTGTCCTACTGGCTGGCCCACCTCAACCAGGGCTCGAACCTCGACCAGGACCGCACCACCGCCGTGATCACCCTCTTCCTGGTCGCGACCTGGATCCTGGCGATCGTCGCCCGTCCCTACACGTGGTGGAAGATCGCCCTGATCGCGGCCATGGCGGCGGCCTTCCTGATCGCGCTCTACGTCCCCCTCGTGGCCGACTTCTTCGCCCTCTATCCCCAACACCAGGGCAACAACGGCACCGCCGTCGGCACCGCCGTCGGCATCGCCCTGGCAGCCGCCGCCCTCCTCGAACTCGGCTGGCGCATCTCGGGCTGGATCGAACGCAAGAACACCGAGGAGACGTGAGCCCTGACAATCGGGGATTGCCGACCGTCGTGAACGGCCGCGCCCGTCCCCGTGGTTCGCGGTCGAACCGACAGACACCACACCCTCTTCCCACCGGTGGCGACCGGCCCCCACGAAAACGAAGTCGGACGGAGACAGTCCGGCGCAAGGGGCTCAGCGTCGCCGCCTCCTACTACCCGAACCATCCCGACGACCACGACGCCGTCACCCGGCGGCGGAGTCACCGCCGCACCCGCCATCCTCACGATGGCCGATCCCGACGTGGTCGGGTCAGACGAGGTCGCCCGGATCGGTGTTGGCGCCGCACAGTATTACTGCGACCTTTTCGCCCTGGGCCGGGGTGTACGCGCCGGTGGAGAGGGCAGCCAGGGCTGTGGCGGCGGCGTGTTCGACGACGATGCGGAAGTTGTCCCACAGGGCCTGACGGGACTCGACGATGGCCTTGTCGGAGACCAGGACCGAGAACGCGCCGGTGCGCTGCGCCGTGGCCAGAGCGGTGGCGGAGACCCGGCGCGCGCCCAGGGAGTCGGCGGCGATCGAGTCGGTCGCCACGTCCACTACCTCGCCTGCCTCCAGTGCCGCGTTGAGCGCGCGGCAGTGTTCCGGCTCGACCGCGACCGTGCGGATTGCGTGTTCCTCGGCGGCGGTCGCCACGCCCGCGAACAGGCCGCCGCCACCGACCGAGACGATGACCGTGTCCAGCTTCCCGGGCACGCCCGCGAGCATCTCCGGTACCAGCGTGCCCGCGCCCGCCGCGATCAGCGGGTTGTCGTACGCGTGCGACAACAGCGCGCCGGTCTCCTCGGCGAACCGCCGGGACGCGTCCAGCGCGTCCGCGTACTCGCGGCCCACGAGCAGCACGTCCGCGCCGTACGTACGCAGCCGCTCCACCTTGACGCGCGGCGCGGTCTCCGGCAGGAACACCGTGGAGCGCACGCCCGCGCTGCGCGCCGCCCACGCGCACGCGAGGCCCGCGTTGCCGCCGGAGGCGATCACCACGCCGGCCTCGGGCATGGTGCCCGCCTCGATGTGCGCGGTGGTGAAGTTCGCGGCGCCGCGTGCCTTGAACGATCCGGTGTGCTGGATGTACTCCAACGCGAGCCACACGTGCGGTGACGGATGGATCGGCATCATGGTGACCGGCTGGGTCTGGCCCACGATGCGGTCGGCGGCGTTCCTGATGTCGCCGTAGGTCAGTTCGGGCGTGGCGGTATCCATGACGACCGACCCTATGGCTTTGTTCGCCGGCCGCGGTCCGCGAACCGGGCGCCGTACCGCGGGCGTGGGCCGGACCATCCTCGACAACCCGCGCGTCGGCTCGTCCGCGGAGCGCGCGCCCGTTGCCGCGTCGCCCACAGGGGTGGGGCTGCGGCGTGTGATCTCACTCTCCGGTGTGCCTTGTGGACACCGAGTTAGGCAAGCCTTACCTTCGGATCATGACGTTGCTTGATCTTCGGCAGCCCGTACCATGCCCCGCGTTCGCGGAGACCTTCCGTGCGCTCGGTGCCGCGTGCCCGCTGATCGCGGTCGAGCCCGGGCGCCCGAGAGCGGACCTGCTGCCCGCCTCGCGGCTGGCGAGCGACCCCGACGTGATCGCCGGCGTACTGGCCGCCGAGCGGCAGCGGATCACCGCGACGCTCGACGTCGAACCGCGCGCCGACGCGATCGCGATGTGGGCGCTGCACGGCTACGCGTGGTACGCGTGCCTGATGCACGCCGGGCCCTGGTTCCTGAACCGCCGCGTCCCCCTCGTGGGCTTGGACGACGTGTGGATCGACCTCGGATCCGAACGGTCGAGCCGGTCCTTCACGGTCGCCTCGGGCACCTTCGCGTGCCTGCCCGAAGACCCGGACGCGGGCGCGGTCGGCGCGCGGGTGGTGGCCGACGAGCCCGCCCTGCGGGCCGAGCTGCTGCGCGCGGTGTCCGAGCACCTGGAGCCGCTGCTCGGCGCGTTCCGGTCGCACCTGCGCCGGGGCGAGCGGGTGTTGTGGAACATGGTGGCGGACGAGCTGGTGAGCGCCGTCTGGTATCTGGGCCGCATGCTCGGCGAGGCCGAGGGCGACCGCGCCGTCCGCGAACTCGGCGAACTGCTCCCCGGCGACACCGGTCGCTTCAAGCGCGCCGCGGGCTTTCGCACCCTGGCCGGCACCGAGGGCCGCACCCACTGCAATCGCACCCAGAGCGTGTGCTGCCTGTGGTACACCCTCGACCCGAACGCCCTGTGCGGCACCTGCCCCCGCGCCGACGACGCGCGCCAAGCGGCCATCCTGGAGGGCCGCGCCTGAGCCTGCGGCGCGGGGTTCGTGCCCACCAGCGCACCCGTTTCGTCGCGGAGGACGGTTGCGGATTTACGGCAGTCGGATCGCCCGGTCGGGCCTCGCGGCCAGGTCGGGAACGACGGAGCCCCGCCCCCTGTGGGGAGCGGGGTTCCGGGTGAGGCGTCCGGTGTTCAGTGCTTCAGGTTGCGGACCGTGTCGTCGTAGCCCGGGACCTCGGTGATCGGGCGGGTGCCCGGGCCGATGTACAGGGCGGCCGGACGGACCAGGCGCGAGGTGCGCTTGTGCTCCAGGATGTGCGCACTCCACCCGGCGGTCCGGGCGCAGGTGAACATCGAGGTGAACATGTGGGCCGGAACCTCGGCGAAGTCCAGCATCACCGCGGCCCAGAACTCCACGTTGGTGGCCAGGATCCGGTCCGGGCGCCGAGCCTGGAGCTCCTCCAACGCCGCCTTCTCCAGTGCCGCGGCCACCTCGTAGCGAGGCGCCCCCAGCTCCTTGGCCGTGCGCCGCAGCACGCGTGCGCGGGGGTCCTCGGCACGATAGACCCGGTGGCCGAAGCCCATCAGGCGCTCGCCGCGGTCGAGGACGCCCTTGACGTACGCCGTGGCGTCGCCGGTGCGCTCGATCTCCTCGATCATGTGCAGCACGCGCGAGGGGGCACCACCGTGCAGCGGGCCGGACATCGCGCCGACCGCGCCGGACAGACACGCCGCGACGTCGGCACCGGTGCCCGCGATCACGCGCGCGGTGAACGTCGAGGCGTTCATGCCGTGCTCGGCCGCCGACGTCCAGTAGGCGTCGACCGCCTTGACGTGCTGCGGGTCCGGCTCGCCGCGCCAGCGGATCATGAAGCGCTCGACGATGGTCTGCGCCTTGTCGATCTCGCTCTGCGGCACCATCGGCTTCTCCAGGCCGCGGGCCGACTGGGCGACGTACGACAGCGCCATCACGGCGGCCCGGGCGAGGTCGTCCCGTGCCTGGGCATCGTCGATGTCGTGCAGCGGTTTCAGACCCCACACCGGGGCGAGCATGGCCAGCGCGCTCTGCACGTCCACGCGGACATCGCCGGAATGGATCGGGATCGGAAACGGTTCGGCCGGCGGCAGGCCGGGGTTGAACGCCCCATCCACCAGTAGGCCCCAGACGTTGCCGAACGAGACGTGGCCGACGAGGTCCTCGATGTCCACACCTCGGTACCGGAGCGCGCCACCCTCCTTGTCGGGTTCGGCGATCTCCGTCTCGAACGCTATGACTCCTTCGAGCCCGGGTACGAACTCGGACATCAGGCGGCTCCTCATGCGATCTCGACTGACTTGTGGCCGGGTCCTTCATACCCCGCACTACCACACCGTGTCTTCCCCCGAACAAGGCCGGGGCGCATGGTGCCGATCATGCTCCGCACCTGGGCTCCGCCGGTGATTCGGGGAGGTGTTCCGCTCGGTCCGGGCGAGGCCGGGATGGTGCCTCGCCTGAAGGTATGGGCCGATCGAAGTCCGTCGGTCAGGATATCTCTCGATATCGAGACGACCTACGCCGGAACCCGTCCGAGTGAGTGAGGTCCGGCACAAAACGGCCGGTTCGGTCGTCCCGGGAGCACCAGGTCGGGGGGGATCGTGCCGGCGGCAGGCGCCGAGTGGTACTCGTTGTCCGTGGAGTTCACCGAGCTTGCCGCCATGCGCCGGCAGTACCGAGGCGAAGGCATCGACGTCGGCGCGTTGCCGCCGACCCCCTTCCCGTTGTTCGGCGCGTGGCTGGCGGAGGTGGCCGCGGCCGAGTTGCCCGAGCCCAACGCGATGGTCGTCGCGACCGCTACTCCGGCCGGCCGGCCGAGCACGCGCACGGTGCTGCTCAAGGAGTTCGACGGGCACGGCTTCGTCTTCTATACGAACTACGACTCGCGCAAGGGCGGCGAACTGGCCGCGAACCCGGCGGTGAGCCTGCTCTTCCCCTGGCACGCGCTGGCGCGTCAGGTGATCGTGAGCGGATCCGCCGAACGGGTGTCGCGCGAGGTCACCGCCGAGTACTTCCGCTCCCGGCCGCGCGGCTCACGGATCGGGGCCTGGGCCAGCGAGCAGTCCAGCGTGGTGTCCGGGCGGGAGCAGTTGGAGAAGCGCTACGCGGAGGCCGCAGCCGGGTTCGCGGACATCGACGACATCCCGGTGCCGGAGTTCTGGGGCGGCTTTCGGGTCCGGCCGGATGCGGTGGAGTTCTGGCAGGGGCGGGAGAACCGGATGCACGACCGGCTGCGCTACCTGCGCGAGGGCGACGAGGGTGCGCCGTGGCGGGTCGAGCGATTGAGTCCGTGAGGGCGTCCGGCCGAGCCGGTGCGCCCGTGGGCGCGGCCCCACCGACGCCGGCCGGACCCCTCGCCTCTCCCCGGCGCGTCAGCGCCCCCGAGATGGGCTGCCCCAAGTGATCGACGCGCGAAGCGCGGAGAGCGGCGGAGCCGCAAGTGTGGACTTCGTGGCCCGGAGCGAAGCGGAGGGACACGAAGTCCCGAGCGAGGGGCCGCCTTTTTCTCGGAGGAGCGAAGCGGGGGAGAGAAAAAGGTGGTGCCTCGCGAGCCGGCGACAAAGTCGCCCGAATAAAGCGACCCGCAGGTCGCTTCTCCGTCCGCCTCGGTGAGGTGGAACGAAGGCCGGGGGACGATCCCGGCGACCTGCGGGTCGGGTGTCTGCCTGGTGTTGCCGGCCGCCTGCCTGCGTCCGTCGCGGTGCACTCACGACGGGGCCTGCCGAGCCGGTAAACCGGAGTGGCGGCTAGCGGGCAGCCACCTCACGCGTCCGAATGCCATGCAACTTCAGACCACCTCCTCTCCCGTGTGCCAGTGAGGTTAGATCGGCCCGTAGGCGGGTGCAACGCATTTACGAGGTGCCCGATCCCACATCGAAATCAGGAATAGATGCAGGGCACATTGGGATTGGATAGCGCGGGTGCCCCCTGCCTCGAAGCGCCTGGCCAAGGCCGTCCTCGCGGACGTGACCCCGCTGCGCGAGTTCCCCGCCTTCCGTCGTCTGTGGTTCGGCCACTCGGTCTCCTCGCTGGGTCAGCAGATGACCGCTGTCGCGGTGGCGATCCAGGTGTACGACCTGACCGAGTCCAACTTCGCGGTCGGTCTGGTGGGGTTGTGTTCGGTGGTGCCGCTGATCGTGTTCGGGCTGCTCGGCGGCGCGATCGCGGACAGCCTGGACCGCCGACTGGTCGGCCTGGTGACCGCGAGCGGGCTCTCCGCGGTGTCGATCGTGCTGGCCGTGCAGGCGTTCCTCGATCTCGGCCAGGTGTGGCTGCTGTACGCCGCGGTGGCGGTGCAGTCCGCGTTCTTCGCGGTGAACAACCCCGCGCGGACCTCGATGATCCCCAAGCTGTTGCCCGGGGAGCGACTGCCCGCCGCCAACGCGCTGAACTCGATAGCCATGGCACTCGCGATGACGGTCGGGCCGATGCTCGGCGGCCTGGTGATCGGCCTGTGGAGCTTCCAGGCCGCCTATCTGATCGACGCGATCGCCTTCTCCGCGGCGCTGTACGCGATGTGGCGGCTGCCGTCGATGCCGCCGACCCGGGCCGAGGGCGGGCCCAGGCGAGCCTCGGTGCTGGAGGGGCTGCGCTTCTTGCGGAGCAGGCCCAACATTCGGATGACGTTCCTGACCGATGTCGTCGCGATGGTGTTCGGCATGCCGCGCGCGCTGTTCCCGGCGATGGCCGCGACGCTGTACGGCGGCGGGGCCACGACGGTCGGCCTGTTGGTCGCGGCGCCGGCGGTGGGCTCGCTCGCGGGCGGGCTGTTCTCCGGCTGGCTGGGCCGAGTGCAGCGGCAGGGGCGCGCGGTCGTGCTCGCGGTGATCGCGTGGGGGACGTGCGTCGCGGTGTTCGGGCTGGGTGGCCCGCTGTGGCTCGGCCTGATCCTGCTGGCGCTCGCGGGCTGCGCGGACACCATCAGCATGGTCTTTCGCAACACGATCATGCAGGTGGCGACCCCGGACGAGATGCGGGGACGGCTGGCCGGTGTGTTCATCGTGGTGGTCGCCGGCGGGCCCCGGCTCGGCGACTTCGAGGCCGGGTCGGTGGCCGCGCTGAGCACCGAGCGGATCTCCGTGGTCAGCGGCGGACTGGCCTGCGTGATCCTGGCGATCGCGCTGTCGCTGCGTTGGCGCGGCTTCTGGCGCTACGACGCTCGCGACCCGCAGCCCTGACCGGCCCGGGAGCCCGTCCGAGCCGACCGGAACCGACCCGACCCGACCCGACCCGAGCCGCCTACGCCGAGCCGACGCGGCCGGGCCGACCGGACGGGACCGGCTCGACCCGTCCGACCGGCGCGGCGCCGGTCAAACGCGCGGCGCGATCCACACCTGTTCCGCGTGCGCGGCCACCCGGCCCTCGGCGTCGTAGAGCGTCGTCGCGGTGCGCACCTTGCGGCCCTCCCGGCCGAGTCGGCGCCCGAGTACGACGCACGGCTCGTCCGGATAGGGCAGCGCGTACACGTGAGCGGTCATCCGGCCGAGCAACAGCGCGGTGTCCCGGTCCATCCCCGTCCAGCCGCCGGGGCAGTCGAGCGCCGCCCAGACGAACTCGGAGCCGATCTGCTCGGCGTCGGGCGCGACCAGCGAGGTGTGCGGGGTCCACACGCATGCGTTGGTGTCCGGACGGTCCGCGAGCATGCCCGGGAACAACCGCAGGCCGTCGCCCTCGGCCCGCCCGGGGCCGCACACGAAACACTCGGTGTAGGGGTTCCACGCCGCGAATCCGGCGAAGGACCGACTCGCCTCGTCCGCCTCGGCGGGGGTCACCGGGTCGATCGGTGTGGGCAGCGGCAACGCGGCGTCCACCGGCACCGCCTCGGCGATCGTCCCGTCGCCCTGATGCAGCGTCAGCACACCCGTTCCGGCGTCACGGGTGAGCGCCAGCGGCCGGTCCAGCGGCACCGCGCGGCGCAGCGTCACGGTCACCCCGGAGGCCGTCCCGCCGCTTGCGCGACCGGCCAGCAATCCGGCCAGATAACCGCCGTTGCCCATGCCCGGCGGCCCGTTGAACCGGCCCGGGACCACAATCGCGGCCGTGCGCGGGTCGGGCACGCCGACCGACTCGGCCGACACCGATTCGGCCGGCCCTGGGTCGGATGCCTGTTCAAACGCCTTCTCGGCCCCGGTCGGCGTGGACGACCGATCGGCCGGCGACTGCCGGTCCGGGGCTTGCCGCTCCGCGGACTGCCGGTCCGAGGACTGGGACCGCGCGTTGGGATGCACTGCCGGGTTCACCTCAGGTAGAAGATCCGGTCCGCGTGTTCGGCCAGCAACCGCTCGTTCCACGCGGCTCCGCCCTCGACGTTCGCGGACATGAACACCGGGGGCTCGATCCCCCGGGAGACCAGGTGGCCGATCACGTTGACCATGAGTGTCTGCAGCACCGCCGAGCACACCACACCCGAGGTCGGGCCGATTCGCTGCGGCACGCCATCGGCCTCCAGCGCGGCGTCGCCCGGCGGGATGGCGGTGTCCAGCACGACATCGCAGTTGTCGAGGACTCGCGTACCCGATGGATGCCTGGGCGATTCGGCCTCGCTGGCCACGATCGATGTGACGCCGACCACGAGCGCGCCGCGCTCGCGCGCCAGACGGGCGATCTCCACGGGCAGCCCGTTGCGTCCGGACAGCGAGATCACCACGAGCACGTCACCCTTGCGCAGGCCCGCGCCGTCCAGTACCGGACCGGCCAGCTCGGCGAGTTTCTCCACCGCGGTGCTGACCGTGATCGGGCGCACGGAGAGTTCGTTGCCGGGGGCGATCAGCGGGTTGGCCAGGATCAAGCCGCCCGCACGGTAGATCACGTCCTGCGCGGCGAGCGCGGAGTGGCCGCCGCCGAACACGAACAGCCGGCCACCGGCCGCCAGCGCCTGGGCGACCCGGTCCGCGGCTCGGTCGATGGTGGGCAGTTCTTCGTCCCGCAGCCGCTCCAGCAGGCCGATCGCCGCGTCGAGGTAACGCGCACCCAGCTCGACCATGCCCGGTCCTCCCGTTCCTTCGGTGCGTTCGGCGCTTCGTAGCCGGATCCGCCGTGCGTACGCGGATTCGGCACCCTACCGCCGGATCGCCTCATAGCGGTCGAGTGCGATGCGTCTTTCCTCGGCGTGCTCGACGATCGGGTCGGGGTAGCCCGCGACGCCGATCTTCCACGGCTCGTGCACCGCCTTGCCGGCGATGCCGCGCAGTTCGGGTACATAGCGCCGAACGTAGTCCCCGTCGGGATCGAACTTGCGGCCCTGGTTGATCGGATTGAAGATTCGGAACCACGGCGAGGCGTCGGTGCCGCAGCCCGCGGTCCACTGCCAGCCGTGGCTGTTGGAGGCCGGGTCGCCGTCCACCAGGTGCCGCATGAAGTGCGCCGCGCCGCGCGTCCACTCCTGGTGCAGGTCCTTGACCAGGAAGGACGCGACCACCATTCGCACCCGGTTGTGCATCCAGCCCTCGGCGAGCAGCTGCCGCATCCCGGCGTCCACGAACGGGAAGCCGGTCCGACCCGCGCACCACGCGTCGAACAGCGCGTCGGCGGCCGGGCCGCTGTCGTAGCGCATGCCGGCCATGTCCCGGTTCAGGTACTCCCGCGCGGTCTCCGGCTGATGCCACAACACGTCGGCGTAGAACTCACGCCAGGCCAGTTCGGCGCGGAAGGTCTCGTCGACGCGGCCGGCGAGCAGCGTACGCGGGTGGATCTCGCCGAACTTCAGGTGCACCGACAACCGCGAGGTGCCGGCCAGGTCGGCCCGGTCGCGCAGCTCGCGATATCGGTCCAGGCCGTGCGTGCGGAACGTCTCCCACGTCGCGCGGGCGACCCGTTCGCCCGCCTCGGGCAGCCGTACCCCGGCGGGCGCCGGCGCGGCGGGCGGCTCGACCGAGTCGGCGTTCACCCACGCGAGGTCGTTCGGGCCCGGCAGCGGGTCACGCCGGCCGTGTTCGAGCCACGCGCGCAGAAACGGGGTGAACACCCGGTACGGCGTCCCGTCGGCCTTGAGCACACGTCCCGGTGCCACCGCGTACGGCGAGCCGGTGGCTCGGAACGGCAGGTCGAGTGCCGCCGCCACGGCCTCGTCGCGGGTGCGCCCGTAGGGTCCGAAGTCGGCGGAGACGTGCACTTCGGCGGCGTCGACCTCGCGGACCAGCGCGGGTACCTCGCGGACCGGGTCGCCCGCGCGGAGCACCAGACGCCCGCCGAGCTCGCGCAGGTCCGCGTCCAGGGCGCGCAGCGAGTCGACCAGGTGCGCCCGGCGCGCCGGACCCGATGCGTCCCACAACACCGGGTCGAACACGAACAGCGGCAGCACCCGGGCGGGCTCGCCGTTCCCGGTGCCCGGAAAGCCGGTGCCGGCCGCGGCGTGCAGCGCAGGGTGGTCGGCCAGCCGCAGATCCCGGCGGAACCAGAGCACGTGTACACGATCGAGGGATCCGGACGAGCCGGAGGACTTCCGGGATGGCAATGGCATACCGGAACGTTATGACCGTACGCACCCGACAACGCGGGCCCACACGGGCGGGACACACGTACGGATGAAGCGGCGGCGCGCGTCGGACGGCGCGAGCGGGGCACGCCGCGGGGACCCGATCGGCCGGCCGTCCGCATCGGCGGTCCAGGTGCGTCAGAATTGGGCGGCAGGACCACCCAAGAACGGAGCCGCTGGTCGTGAGTGGACTCATCGACACCACGGAGATGTACCTCCGGACGATTTTCGAGCTGGAGGAGGAGGGCGTGGTCCCGCTGCGGGCGCGGATCGCGGAACGGCTCGAGCAGAGCGGGCCGACCGTGAGCCAGACCGTGGCACGAATGGAGCGGGACGGGTTGTTGACGGTCGAGGGCGACCGTCATCTGGAACTGACGCCCGAAGGGCGGGGAATCGCGACGCGGGTCATGCGCAAGCACCGGCTCGCCGAGTGCCTGCTCGTGGACGTCATCGGCTTGCCCTGGGAACAGGTGCACGCCGAGGCGTGCCGTTGGGAGCACGTGATCAGTGAGCAGGTGGAACGCCGTCTGCTCGAATTGCTGCGCTACCCGAAGGAATCGCCGTACGGCAACCCGATCCCGGGCCTGGAGGAGCTGGACCAGGAACTGCACGCCGACTCCTTCAAGGAAGGCGGGCTGGTCACGCTGCTCGAGTCGGCGGGGCCGGAAGGCAAGAACGTCGTGGTGCGGCGGCTCGGTGAGCCGCTGCAGACCGACGCCCAACTGATGTACACGTTGCGCCGGGCCGGGATTCGTCCCGGGGCGGTCGTGAGTGTGCACGAGTCCGCGGGTGGCGTGATGGCCGGCAGCGGCGGCGAGGCCGCGGAGTTGTCGCCGGAGGTCGCGTCGCACGTGTTCGTGGCCGCGCGGTAGTCGCGGGTTGACGCGCGGGAATCCGGGCCCTCGTTGCCGGTTGCTTCGGCTTCGAGGGCCCGTTGCGTCTCGGGTGGATCGGGTTGGCTTTTCCACCCGGCCGACCCGTGCCGTGGGGTGGTCCGGCTGCGGTTTTACCGGCAACGGGTGGCCTGGTGGCGCCCGGCGGCCGAGTTCGGGACGGCTTCGGGTTTACGGCAACGGGCGGCCCGTCGGCTACTTGGCCTCGGCCACGGTTCGGCCGCAGGCGTAGGCGATCGGGCTGACCAGTTCGCGGGCCTCGGGGAGCCAGCGGTTGAGTTCGGTGGGTTCGCGGGCCCACGAGGCACTGCCGGAGCTGCCCATCCGGGACGGCGGGGCGACGACCCAGTCGCCCTCGCCCTTGGGAATCAGGTCGATCGTGCTGGTGCCCCAGCCGGTGCGGCGCAACATCTCGCCCATCTTGTCCCGGGCGCCGGGCAGTACGAAGAACTGCAGGCGTCGGGTCGGCGTCGCGATCACCGGGCCGAGCGGCAGGCCCATGCGCTCGAGTCGGGCCAGCGCGAGGCAGCCGGCCTGCTCCGGGACGTCGATCACGTCGAAGCCGCGACCGGTGGGCAGCAGGATCGCCGCGTCCGGATGCTCGCTCCACCAGCGCCGTACCAACGCCGGCGAACTGGCCGCCTGAACCGCCCAGTCGCGCAGGATCGGGTGCGCGCCCGGGGCGGTGCACCCGGAATGGCCGCAACTGCAACGACGCCCCACGCTGTTCTCGACCACCGAGGCGCCGGGAACCACGTCCCAGTGCCGGTTCTCGGCGTAGCGGACTGCGGTTTCTACGAGCGTGTCGCGGGCGAGTTGCCGGGCCCCCAGGGTGTCTTCCACGTGCTGCACAACTGCGCGGCCCCGCGATGGTTACGGCCGGGCGGCGCCCCGCTCGCGGCCATCCGTACGGCGCCCCCCGTACGGCGCCGGGTCGCGCGTTGCGCGGACGCACTCCGGGCGGGCGAAACCGGATGATCAGGGGAGATGGGATCATCGGCCGCCATCCGGCGCAAGGGGGGCGCATGGGTGCAGAGCCGGGGGCGCAATGAAGGGTGCCCTATCCGCTGCTCTATACGGGTCACTACGCTCCGTACGCGGATGACATTTCATACGACTGCCGGGCAACATCGGCAATTCAGGCCGTCCCGGACCTCGGCATGTGGATGACGCCCGCTGGACACGCATTACGGACTCATCAGGCATCAGGGCGCGGACACGACGGGAGCGCACGATCCCCCGGCGCGCCGATCCCGCATGTCGCAAGCCCGCACCAACGGTCGGGGAGGGAACGCGGATGGCCGCGCGAACACAGGCGACGAGGCAGCCCAACGAGAGGCTGACGGCACTGATCCAGGAGGCCGGCTGCTCCAATGCCGGGCTCGCCCGGCGGGTCAACATGTGCGGTGCCGAACACGGCATGGATCTGCGCTACGACAAGACCTCGGTGGCCCGTTGGCTGCGTGGCCAGCAGCCGCGCGGCGCGGTGCCGAACCTGATCGCCGAGGCGATCGGCCGCAAGCTCGGCCGGCCGGTCACCGTCGAGGAGATCGGCATGGCCGACGGTCGCTCGTTGGCGACCAACGTCGGCCTCCAGTTCGCCGCCACGCCGGCGGCCACCGTCGAGGTGGTCACCGAGTTGTGGCGCAGCGACGTCAACCGGCGCGACTTCCTGCTCAACTCCTCGGTCGCGGTGGCCGCGCTGGTCGCGCCCAGCCGGGACTGGCTGATCACCGAGCCGGATGCCCAGGTGGCCAGGATCGGCGGGCCGCGGGTGGGGGCCTCCGACATCGAGGCGGTGTGTGCGACCACGGAGATGTTGTCCGCGCTGGACCACCGCTTCGGCGCCGGGCACATCCGCCCGGTCGTGGTGCACTACCTGGGCAGTGTGGTCACCCAACTGCTCAACGGGACCTATTCCGACGAGACGGGCCGCGCGCTGTTCGCCGCCGTGGCCCGACTCACCGAACTGGCCGGTTACATGGCTGTGGACACCGGCCAGCCGGGTCTCGCCCAGCGCTACTACATCCAGGCCCTGCGGCTGGCCCAGGCCGCGGGCGACCGCGCCTACGGCGGCTACGTGCTGGCGGCCGGGATGAGCCACCTCGCGGGCAGCCTGGGCAACCCGCGCGAGATCACCCAGCTTGCCCGCGCCGCACAGGAGGGCGCCAAACAGGAGGCCACGCCGACCACCCAGGCGATGTTCCACGCCGCCGAGGCGCGCGGGCACGCGCTGCTCGGCGACGCGCGCGCATGCGAGGCATCGCTGGCGCGGGCCCAGTCCGCCATGGACATCGCGGCCCCGGACGAGGATCCGTCCTGGATAGGGCACTTCTCCCAGGCGTACCTCTCCGACGAGTTCGCGCACTGCTACCGCGACCTGGACCGGCCCCGGCAGGCCGAGGCGGCGGCCCGCGCGGCCCTGGACGGGCATGCCGACACGCGGGTGCGCCGGCGCGCGGTCGACACCCTCCTGCTCGCCACCGCACACCTGCAACAGAACCGGCTCGACGAGGCGTGCGCGGTCGGCGCCGAGGCGCTGGAGCTGGTGGGCAGGCTGCACTCGGCGCGCGGTCTCGAATACCTCAAGGATTTCCAGCGCCGGCTGGAGCCGTACCGGGACGAGCACGTGGTCCGGGAATTCGCCGAAGCCGTGCACGCCGTCCCGGTCTGAGCCCCGCCGAGGCCGCCGACCTGCGGCGCGGGGGGGCCGCGGGCCGCCGCCGGCGGGCCGCCCGGCGCCGATGCGAGGTGCGCCGCTGTTCGTCACTCGAACGTCTGAGTTACCGTCGGGCGGACGGGTACGGCCGCCGGGCGATCCCGGCGGTCGGGCGACCGCCGGGTACGACGGCCTCGGGCGACGAACGGGTGGATGGCATGGGATCGGCTGGATCGGGCGGACGGGGCCCCAATGGCGAGCAGCCGGGGCCCTCGCCCTTCGGCCCGCTCGAACTCCCGCGCGACGAGACCGAGGTGCTGCCGAGGTTCGAGGACTACGCGGACCAGGGGCCCCCACAGGGCTACGGCGCGCCGCAGCAGTACCCCGGGCAGCAGCAGTATCCCGCGCAGCAGCAGCCGTACGGCGCACCACAGCCGCCCTACGACCCCAACGCGTCGTACCGGCCTAACCCGGCCGATCCCTACCCGCCCGCCGACCCGGCCGATCGGCCCGGCGCGGCCCGGCTCGGCCCGCCACCCGCGTTCGCGCCGCCGGCCGGACCGGGACAGGTGCCGCCGCGCCCGCCGCACGCGCCGCCGGGTGCGTCCGCGGCAGCGGGTGCACCGATGGGAGCCGGAGCCCCGCCGGCCGGGCCGGACCTGTTCCGACCGAGCCCGGCGCCCGCCGCCGGACCGGCCGACGCCACCCAGGCGTTCCCGGCCGGCCTGTTCCGGGACGGGGCCGGCGGGCCGCCGGCCGGACCGGGACCGATGGGCGCAGGCGGACAGCCGATGCCCGCGGCCTACTCGGCTCAGCCCGCGCCGCCCGGCCAGTCGGCGACGCCGCCCGCCGGGTATGCCGCGCCGCAGCCCTACACCCCGCACTACGCGCCGCCGACCGGCCCGCCGCGCGAACCGGGCCCCGGCGACCATGCCGACCCGGGCCCGGCCGGCCGCTCGCGTACCCCGCTGATCGCCGCCGGGGTCGGCGTGCTCGTGGTGATCGCCGCGATCGGCGCGTTCGCCGGCGGCGCGTTCGGCGACGACGACAAGAGCGACAACGCGGGCAAGAGCGCCGCGCCCACCGCGCCCACCAAACCGGACGCCTCGGGGGCCGCCACGCCCGGGACCACCACACCGCCCGCCAAGGCCGACGACGGCGCCGCCGCGCAGGCGTCCGCCGTCGACCGACTGCTCCAGGACGGCGCCGGATCCCGGCAGGCGGTGTCCCGGGCCGTGCAGCAGATCCAAAAGTGCGAGGACCCCGCGGCCGGCGCGCAATCGCTGACCGAGGCCGCCCGGCAGCGCGACCAGCAGATCGCCGGCTTGGACAAGCTGACCACCGACAAGCTCAGCGGCGGCGCCCAACTGGTCGCGGGACTGCGCGACGCGTGGGCCGCCTCCGCCGAGTCGGACCGCGAACTCGCGGCCTGGGGAACCGAGATGGCCCACGGCGGCTGCAAGGACCACCGCGCCGAGTACACCGACCACAAGCGCGCCGCCGACCGCGCGGGCGGTCGGGCCACCACCGCGAAGAACAAGGTGGTCGGCCTCTGGAACCCGATCGCGTCCGACAACAACCTCAAGAAGCGCGCCGCCGGCGACTTCTGAGCCGGGCCGGACCGTCGACCGGTCGCCGCCGCCGAGCCGGCGGCGCTCGCGGGTCGGTCGGGGAAGACCTGTGTGCTAACTCCCGCGTGACCGTCCGGCAACAGCGCCGTAACACACGTCGGCGAGTCTCACCCCATGGAGACAGGCACGGGGGCCGAACCGCTGATCGGGTTCACCATCGGCGTCACCGCGGCTCGGCGCCGCGAGGAACTCGTCGCGCTGCTCCGGGATTTGGGCGCCAAGGCGGTCGACGCGCCCACCGTGCGGATCGTGCCGCCGGCCGACGACCCGATCCTGCGCCGGGCCACCGACCGTGCCCTGGAACGCCGACTCGACTACGTCGTGGCCACCACCGGGGTGGGTTGGCGCGGCTGGTTCGCCGCCGCCGAGGGCTGGGGGCGCGGCGCCCGGCTGACCGCGGCGTGCCGGGCCGCCGTACTGGTCTGCCGCGGCCCCAAGGCC
>NZ_JBEXCV010000062.1:0-46379 GCF_040605455.1 Embleya sp. NPDC005575
GTCCGCCCCCCCCCCCACCCCCCGCGGGGGGGGCCGCCCCCCCCCCCCCCCCCCACCACCCTCGGGTTTTCACCCGTCTTTTTTCGGGGGGCTTTTCGTCGGGAATCCCTGCGGGCGGGCCCCTCGGGTCAGGACGCGAGACCGAGCGCGGCCATCCGCTGCTGGTGCGCCTCGGTGATCCGGTTGAACATGCGCCCGATCTCCGCCAGGTCGAACCCCGGGCCGGCGCCGCCACCGATCAGCATCGTGGACAACACGTCCCGCTCCGCGGCGACCCGCTGGGCCTGGCTGAGCGCTTCGCCCATCAGCCGCCGACCCCACAGCGCGAGCCGGCCCGCCACCTTGGGGTCGCGCTCGATCGCCGAGCGCACCGTGTCGACCACGAAGGCCGCGTGCCCGGTGTCGCGCTGCACCTCGACGATCAGATCCCGGCTGACCTCGTCCAGATGCGCGGCCACCTCGCGGTAGAAGTCGGCCGCGATGCCGTCGCCCACATACGCCTTGACCAGGCCCTCCAGCCAGTCGGAGGGCGCGGTGTGCACATGGAACTCGTCCAACGGCGCGATGAACGGGTCCATCGCCTCGGCCGGATCCGCACCCAGCGCGGCGATCCGGTCACGCAAAAGCGTGTAGTGGTGGAACTCGGCCACCGCCATCGCGGCCAGCGCGGCCTTGTCGTCCACCGTCGGCGCCATCTTGGCATCCTCGGCGAGCCGCTCGAAGGCGGTGATCTCGCCGTACGCGAGTACGCCGAGCAGTTCGATCACGGCGGCCCGCATCTCCCCGGTCGGCTGCGCACCCTCGCTCATGTCCACCCCTTCGTTCGTCCCGCCGCGGCCGTTCACAAGTGCCGCGGTGTTCACAAGTACGCAGCGTAGTGAGCGCACCGCGGCCACGGGGGCACCACGTCCGGGCGGAGTCGCCCATCTCCGGACAAGCAGTAATGAGCATCACCCCACCGGCCGCACGCCGCCGGGTACAGTGGTAGTGAACGCGGATGCCCGGTCGGAGGACGACTGGCTCCGACCGACCCGCTCGGGTGGCCGCCCGAAGGCGAGAGGTCCCGTGCAGCGCCCCGCAATTTCGTGGGCGCCATGGTCTCGACCCGCTTTCGGTACAGACGGCCCCCAACACACAGAAGAGGCTGGACCCCTGACAACTTTTCGCGAACTCGGAGTACTTTCGGAGACAGCCGAGGCACTCGAGGCACTCGGCATCATCGAGGCTTTTCCCGTCCAGGAGATGACCCTTCCGGTCGCCCTGTCCGGCAACGACGTGATCGGCCAGGCCAAGACCGGAACGGGCAAGACCCTCGGCTTCGGCATCCCGCTGCTGCAGCGGATCACCGTCGCGGCCGACATCGAGGCGGGCCGCGCGCCCGCCGGCGCGGTCGCCGGCCGGATGCCGCAGGCACTGGTCGTCGTCCCCACCCGTGAGTTGTGCGTGCAGGTCACCAACGACCTCCAGGCCGCGGGCAAGCTGCGCAACGTGCGCGTGCTGGCCGTGTACGGCGGCCGGGCCTACGAACCGCAGATCGACACCCTCAAGAAGGGCGTCGACGTCGTCGTCGGCACCCCGGGCCGGCTCCTCGACCTGGTCGGCCAGGGTCACGTGAACCTGTCCGAGGTCAAGATGCTCGTCCTGGACGAGGCCGACGAGATGCTCGACCTGGGCTTTTTGCCCGACGTCGAGAAGATCGTCGAGCGTCTGCCGGCGCGCCGCCAGACGATGCTGTTCTCGGCCACCATGCCGGGCCAGATCATCACCCTGGCCCGCCGCTACATGAGCCGCCCCACGCACATCCGCGCCTCCGAGCCGGACGACCTGGGCGCCACCGTCAAGTCGGTCCAGCAGCGCGTCTACCGCGCGCACGGCTTGGACAAGCCCGAGCTGATGGCCCGCGTGCTCCAGGCCAACGGGCGCGGCCTGGTGATGGTGTTCTGTCGGACCAAGCGCACCGCGGCCGACCTGGCCCAGGGTCTGGCGGAGCGCGGCTTCGCCTCCGCCGCCGTGCACGGCGACCTCGGCCAAGGCGCGCGCGAGCAGGCGCTGCGGGCGTTCCGCAACGGCAAGGTGGACGTGCTCGTGGCCACCGACGTCGCGGCCCGCGGGATCGACGTCGAGGGCGTCACCCACGTGGTGAACTACCAGTGCCCCGACGACGAGAAGACCTACCTGCACCGGATCGGTCGGACCGGCCGCGCGGGTGCCTCGGGCACCGCGGTGACGCTGGTGGACTGGGAGGACATCCCGCGCTGGAGCCTGATCAACAAGGCACTGGACCTGGGCTTCGCCGACCCGGTCGAAACCTACTCGACCTCGCCGCACCTGTTCACCGACCTGGACATCCCCACCACCGTGGGCAGCGTGCTGCCGCGCGCCGACCGCACCCGTGCGGGCCTGGGCGCGGAGGACGTCGAGGACCTGGGTGAGACCGGCAAGAACAGCCGGGGCAACTCGGGCCGCAAGGGCACAGGTGGGCGCAGCCGCAGCGGCCCCGCCGCATCCGGCCCGGCCGCTTCCGGTCCGGACTCGGCCGACGCCGAGGCGAGCGACCCCAGCCGCCGCCGGGCGCCGGGCTCGCGGCGCCGTCGTCGCGTGAACGGTGAGACCGGCGAGGCCGTGGTGGTCGCCCCGACCACGATGGCGACCTTCGTCGAGCCTTCGACCGTGCCCGCCCAGGCGGCTCCCGTCGACGGCCCGGCCGTCTCGGGGGACGCGGACGCGGACGCGGACGGCGAGCGCGCGCCGCGCCGTCGCCGCCGGCGTACCCGTCGCCGTCCCGAGGGTGCCGAGGCCGGCGCCGTCGCGACCGACGAGGGCTGACCATCGGGCCGACGGCCCCCGGTGTGGAGTGTGGACGATCACGTCCGCGCTTCGCGGCGGGGGCCGTTGTCGTACCTGCGGGTAAGTAGGCTCGAAGGCGTGAGTACGCCACGCTTTCTGACCTTGCCCGGGACTGTCCGCTCCCGCCGCCTGGCAACCGGGCGCGGACTATTCGCCGTCCTGGAGTCCACCCCGCCGAGCGCCGTGCCAAGCCTGGGTACCGCCGTGCTGGTGCCCGGGTTCACCGGCAGCAAGGAGGACTTCATCGCGCTCGGCGACCCGCTGGCGCGTCGCGGTTTCCATACCGTGTCCGTGGACCAGCGCGGCCAGCACGAGACCGCGGGCCCGGCGGATCCGGCGGCGTACAGCCGCGACGCGCTCGTGGCGGACGTGCTCGCGATCGCCGACGCGGTGGCCCCGGGCGAGTCGATCCACCTGGTGGGGCACTCCTTCGGCGGCCTGGTCGGCCGCTCGGTGGCGCTGCGTGCGCCGGACCGGCTGGCCTCGCTGACGTTGATGAGCACGGGACCGGCGGCAATCTGCCCGGACGAGGTCACCCGGCTGCTGATGCTCGAAGAGGTGCTCCCGGCGCTCAGCCGGCAGGAGGTGTGGGACGCGATGCGGGCCGTGGAACTGGAGGCCGGCCTGCTGCCGCCCACCGACCCGGCGATCGCCGCGTTCGTGCACGCCCGCTGGCTGGGCACCACGCCCGAGGGCCTGCTCGGCATGGCCGAACAACTGCGCACCGAGCCCGATCGGGTGGCCGAACTCGCCGCGCTCGTGGCCGCCGGCCTGCCCGCGCTCGTGGTCTCCGGCGCCGAGGACTATGCGTGGCCGCTGCCCTGGCAGGCCGCGATGGCCGACCGGCTGGGCGTACCGCATGTGGTGATCCCGGACACCCACCACTCACCGAACGTGGAATCGCCGGACGCCACGGCCGCGGTGCTGGCCGACTTCTGGGCGAGGGTGGCGGCGTACGCGGATCGGGCCTGAGCGGCGGCGGCTCGCGAGGGTGCGGGCCTGGCCCGAGGCCGGCGTCGGCCGGTCGGTCGGCGGGATCCCCGGGGCTCGCCACCGCGGCCTGTGGCCGCTCCCGGAGCGGCCGGATCGGGCGTAGCGTGACTAGGAGACACTTCTCTCACCGCGGGCGTCGCCCGTGTTTTCGGTGTGCCGGAACGTCCGGGGCCGCGCCCCCGGGCGCGGGGCTCGCGCACCCACGGCGGCTCCCGTCGGGCCGACCGATCGGAAGTTGCCATGACGCTCATCGACGTCGATTCCGCGCGACAGGAAGCCTTCGCGGGACGCATGATCAACATCATCGACGACGGCTGCCTGGCCTTTCTGGTCAGCGTGGGCCACCAGACCGGGCTGTTCGACACGATGGCCGGACTGCCACCGTCGACGAGCGAGGAGATCGCCCGCTCCTGCGGGTTGACCGAGCGTTACGTGCGCGAGTGGCTGGGCGGCATGGTCACCGGCGGAATCGTCGAATACTCCCCGGACTCCGCCACCTACCTGCTGCCGCGCGAACACGCGGCCTCGCTGACCCGCGCGGCCGGACCGGAGAACCTGGCCGGCATCACCCAGTACCTGGCGCTGATGGGCGAGGTCGAACAGCCGGTCGTGAACGCGTTCCGGCAGGGCGGCGGCGTGCCGTACTCGGCCTATCCGCGCTTCCAGGCGCTGCAGGCCGAGGAGTCCGGCCGGGTCTGGGACGCGGCGCTGGTGGACGGTGTGCTGCCGCTGGTGCCCGAGCTGACCGAGCGGCTGACCGCCGGGATCGACGTACTGGACGTCGGCACGGGCCAGGGACACGCGATGAACGTGCTGGCCCGGGCGTTCCCGCGCAGCCGGATCCGCGGCGTGGACATCTCGACCCAGGGGATCGCCGCCGCGCGCCGCGAGGCCGAAGAACTGGGCCTGGAGAACACGGAGTTCGCCGTGGTCGACGCGGCCGAGCCGCTCGGCTCGTACGACCTGATCACCGCATTCGACGTGATCCACGACCTGGCCCGGCCCGGTCGCACGCTGGCCGCCGTGTCCGACGCGCTGCGCCCGGACGGGGTGTTCCTGATGGGCGAGATCGCCGCCTCCAGCCGGCTGGAGGAAAACCTGGACCACCCGCTGGGGCCCGCCCTGTACACGTTCTCGGTGTTCTACTGCATGACCGTCTCGCTGAGCGAGGGCGGCGAGGGCCTGGGCACGGCCTGGGGCGAACAGGCCGCCCGCGCCGCGCTCACCGAGGCCGGCTTCACCGACATCCGGACCCACTCGTTGGAGGGCGACTTTTTGAACGTGTACTTCGTGGCCCGCAAGGATTGATCACGCGTCGCCCGCTCCGAACCCATCCGGTGGCCGGTCGGGCCGCTCCTACGCGAATTCGGGTCCATCCGTCCATGACCCACGTCACCGGGTGCCCACTACTGTCGCGGCCCGTCGGCTCCCTATCCTCGAACCCATCCGCCGACGCAGTCGTCGAGCCGTCGTCACCCGACCCATCCGGGCGGGTACCCGACCGGGGCTCGGCGATCGTCGGGCGCGAACGTCCTGTTCGATGTGCCACCAGGTGAGAGGGGACCGAAATGCAGTTCGGCCGCTACTACGAGGAGTTCGAGGTCGGTGCCATTTACAAGCACTGGCCCGGGAAGACCGTGACGGAGTACGACGACCACCTGTTCTGTCTGCTCACGATGAACCATCACCCGCTGCACATGGATGCCAACTACGCCGAGAACACCACCGATTTCGGCAAGAACGTGGTGGTGGGCAACTACATCTACTCGCTGCTGCTCGGCATGTCGGTGCCGGACGTCTCCGGCAAGGCGATCGCCAACCTGGAGATCGAGTCGTTGCGACACGTGGCACCCACGTTCCACGGCGACACCATCTACGGGCAGACCCTGGTGCTGGACAAGTGGGAGTCGAAGTCCAAGGACGACCGCGGCGTCGTGTACGTGGAGACCAAGGGCTACAAGCAGGACGGCACGCTCGTGTGCGTGTTCAAGCGCAAGGTCATGGTGCCCAAGCAGAGCTACGGCGACAAGCGTGGTGGCGAGCAGCCCGGACGCCCCGAGCTGATCGAGGGCTGATCGGGCGCTGACCGGGTTTCCATCCCCGGAATCGAGCGCGGGCGGGTCGCCCAGGGACGGCGCGGCCCGCCCGTTTCCATGCCCTACGGCAGTTCGTCCGCCGTCGGATACGACGACTGGGCACCCGCGCGCCGGACCGCCGCCGCGCCCACCCGAACCGCGTACCGGCTCGCCGCGACCGGGTCGTCGCCGACGGCCAGCCGCCACGCGAGCGCGCCGGTGAAGGCGTCGCCCGCACCCGTGGTGTCGACCGCGGCCACTTTCGGTGCGTCGACGTGCACCACCTCCGCGTCGCCATCGGCGACCAACGCACCGCCGCCGCCCAGCGTGAGCACGATCGAGCGCGGACGCGCGTCGAGCGAGCGCAACACCTTCAGCGCCTCACGCGCGTCACCGCCGCCCGCGCTCGCGCGCGCCTCGTGCTCGTTGAGCACCAACGGATCGCACGCCCCCAGCACCGACGCGGCGGTCAACACGTCCCTCGGCACGACCGGCGACAGGTTCAGCACCACCCGGGTATCCGCCGCCTCGCAGCGCCGAACCACCTCCCATACCGTGTCGAGCGGGATCTCCAATTGGAGCGAGACCACCGCGGCGGCCCCGATCGCCGGTGCCAGGTCGGCCACGTCCGCCGGCTCGAATCGCCCGTTCGCCCCGGGCGCCACCGTGATGGTGTTCTCGCCCGCGTCGTCCACCGTGATCAGCGCCACGCCCGAGGCACCGGGCACGGTCCGCATCGCGTCGGTGCGCACGCCCTCCCGACGCAGCGTCGCGAGCAACATCCGGCCGTGGTCGTCCTCGCCGATCCGCCCGGCGAGCGCGACGTCGGCGCCCAGTCGGGCGGCCGCGACCGCCTGATTGGCGCCCTTGCCACCCGGGTGCACGGCCAGGTCGCCGCCCAGGACCGTCTCGCCCGGCCGGGGATGCGCCGGCACCCGGACCACCAGGTCGGCGTTGATCGACCCGACCACGAGCAACCGGGCGTGCTCCCCACGCACTCCGGTCCCGCTCACGACACTCCCGGTACGTTCCACTCGCGCAGCGCGTCGAGCAGTCCGTCGACCAGGTCGAGCCGACTCAGCGCGCCGGTCGCCACCCACCGCACCGCGTCCGCGTCGTCGCCGGCACGCAGCACTCCGCCGTGCGGCGTGCAGGCGTAGTCCCGGATCTCGTACATGCCACCGTCGGGCGCGGGTCGCAGCACCGAACCGACGAGCGGTCCGACGGTCACCTGCAACCCCGTCTCCTCGACCATCTCGCGGGCGAGGGCGACCGCGTCGGTCTCACCCTCCTCGACCCGCCCGCCGGGCAGCGACCACTGTCCCTCGCCCGGCAATTTCGCGCGTTGCACCAGGAGCACCCGCCCCTCGGAATCGAGGACGATCGCGCCGACGCAAGGAATGAGCCGCATGCCTGCCGAGCCTAGTGCCCGGCGCCGACGTGCAGAGGGAGATCGGCTGCCGACCGCGCGGCGCCGGCAGCGAGGGGGCGCGCGGTCCTGGCGCGGCGCGCTCCCCGTACGCCGGTCGGCGGTGTGAACGCATCGAAGGAGTGATCGTCCTTGACGCAGAGCCTTGGGCAGTGGACCGTCTTGTCCTATGAAGGGCGAGCCGAGCTGCCCCCGCTGCGGCGGCCGGGTCCGCGCTCCGGGTCTGTTCTCACAGACGTGGGAGTGCGAGATCCATGGAGCCGTTCCTCCGCTGCAACCTGTCGTGCCGCCCAGCGTCGAGGCGCTGGACGCGGTGGTGCGCCGCTCGCGGGTCCCGGTCTGGTTGCCCTGGCCGCTGCCGGTCGGTTGGTTGTACGCCGGCGTCGCGCACGCGGGCGACGATCGGGACGGCTCGCGGGCCGTCGCGGTGGCGTGTACGGGGCCCGCGCCGCTGGGCGGACGCGGCGAACTGCTGCTGATCGCCGAGGAGGTGGGCGTCGGCCTCGGCGCCCGGTACGCCGGGTTGCCCGGGCACGACCCGGGCGGCGACTTCGTCAAGTCCACGCCGGCGAAGGTGGTGGCGGCCGGCCGACCGACCCCGTTGTGGTGTGTGATCGACGCGCCGCCCGACCGCGCGGTGTACGCGGGCGAGGCGATGGGCCTGTGGTTGTGGGCGATCCTGTGGCCGGGCAAGGCGGGTCACCTCGTCTACGACGACGTGGTGCTCACCGATCTGCGGGAAGCCGGGGCCGAGTTGCAGTTGTTGCCGTGCGGCGCGCTGTCCCCGCAACTGCTGGGATTCTGACCGGCCCGCAACCGGACCCGGCCGGCCCGCGGATCGCCCGGCGGGCACAACGGCCGGGCGGCCTGCGCGCAACGGCCGGACAGCTTGCGGACCGGCCGGACGGCCTGTGCGTGCACCGGACGACGGCCCCACGAAGGCGCTCGAGCAAGGTCGTTAGGGTCGGGAACGTCCATCGACCCTCCCGGCAGACGAGGTCAGCGTGCGCATCGACCTGCATACCCACAGCACCGCATCCGACGGCACCGATACGCCCGCCGAACTGGTCGTCAAGGCCCGCGCGGCCGGCCTCGACGTGGTCGCGCTCACCGATCACGACACCACCGCCGGCTGGACGGCCGCGGCCGAGGCGCTGCCGCACGGGCTGACCCTGGTCCGGGGTGCGGAGATCTCGTGCGTGGCCGAGGGCGGGATCAGTCTGCACATGCTGGGCTACCTGTTCGACCCGACCGAACCGGAGTTCGCCCAAGCCCGCGACCTGTTGCGCACCGACCGGGTCCGCCGCGCCGAGGCGATGGTCGAGCGCTGCCGCGAACTCGGCGCACCGATCACCTGGGCCCGGGTCCGGGAGATCGCGGGCGGCGGCGCGGTGGGCCGGCCGCACGTGGCCACCGCGCTGGTCGAGGCGGGTGTGGTCGCGGACGTGTCCGGCGCGTTCACCGCGCAGTGGCTGGCGAATGGCGGGCGGGCGTTCGTCGAGAAGTACGAGATCCAGGCGATCGACGCCGTCCGCCTGATCGGCGGCGCGGGTGGGGTCGCGGTGTTCGCCCACCCGGGTGCGGTCAAGCGTGGTCGGACCGTCTCGGACGCCACGATCGCCGAGTTGGCCGAAGCCGGCCTGGCCGGGATCGAGGTGGACCACATGGACCACGACGACGCGATGCGCGCGCACCTGCGCGCGCTGGCCGGCGACCTGCGGCTGATCACCACCGGTTCGAGTGACTACCACGGCACCCGTAAAACGATCGATCTCGGAGAGAACACCACAGACCCGGAGTCGTACGGGGCAATCGCGGAACTGGCAACAGGAGCAAGACCCATCACCCCGTGAACCGGTTCGACGTCACCATCTTCGGCCGGTCCTTCGTCACCCTCTTCGTGATCACGGACCCACCCGGAATCATCCCGCTGTACCCGAATTTCACCGGTGGCCGCCTGCCGGGCCGTGCGCAAGCGCATGGCCCGGCAGGCGGCCACCGTCGCGTTCCGGGTGATCTCCGTGTTCGGCCGGGACGATCGCGATACAGCTGTGCGCGGACGGGGTCCGAGGCTTCATCGAGGCGAAGCCATAAGGTGCGAAGCGGAGCATCCAGCGGTTGGGGAGAGGCGGAGGACATGAGCAAGTCGGTACGCGGCGTCGTCGCGCGCAGCAAGGGCGCACCGGTCTCGATCGAGACCATCGTGGTGCCGGACCCGGGGCCGGGCGAGGCGCGTGTGCGGGTCCAGGCGTGCGGCGTCTGCCACACGGACCTGCACTACCGCGAGGGCGGCATCGGTGACGAGTACCCGTACCTGCTCGGCCACGAGGCCGCCGGCGTAGTGGAGTCGGTCGGCGAGGGCGTCACCGAGGTGGCCGTCGGCGACTTCGTGATCCTGAACTGGCGTGCGGTGTGCGGCGATTGTCGTGCGTGTCGACGCGGCCGTCCGCAGTACTGCTTCGCGACGCACAACGCGAAGCAGAAGATGACCCTGGAGGACGGCACCGAACTGAGCCCCGCGCTCGGCATCGGCGCGTTCGCCGAACTGACCCTGGTCGCCGCCGGACAGTGCACCAAGGTCGACCCCGAGGCGGACCCCGCCGCGGCCGGCCTGCTCGGCTGCGGTGTGATGGCCGGCCTGGGCGCCGCAGTGAACACCGGCAACGTCGGGCGCGGCGACACGGTCGCGGTGATCGGCTGCGGCGGCGTCGGCGACGCGGCCATCGCCGGTGCCCGGCTCGCGGGCGCGGCGAAGATCATCGCCGTCGACCTGGACGACCGGAAGCTGGAGTGGGCGCGCCGGGCCGGCGCCACCCACACGGTGAACTCGAAGGCGGGCGACCCGGTCGAGGCGATCCGCGAACTGACCGGCGGCTTCGGCGCGGACGTGGTGATCGACGCGGTCGGCCGGCCGGAGACCTACAAGCAGGCGTTCTACGCCCGCGACCTGGCCGGGACCGTGGTGCTGGTGGGCGTGCCCACCCCGGAGATGACCATCGAGCTGCCGCTGCTCGACGTGTTCGGCCGCGGCGGCGCACTCAAGTCGTCCTGGTACGGCGACTGCCTGCCTTCGCGCGACTTCCCGACGTTGATCGACCTGTACCGCCAGGGGCGGTTCGACCTGGACGCGTTCGTCAGCGAGCGAATCACGCTGGAGGACGTCGAGGCCGCGTTCGAGAAGATGCACCACGGCGACGTGCTGCGCTCGGTGGTGATCCTGTGATGCGGATCGACCATGTGGTCACCTCGGGCGTCTTCTCGCTCGACGGCCAGGACTTCGACGTGGACAACAACGTGTGGATCGTCGGCGACGACCGCGAGGTGGTGATCGTGGACGCCGCGCACGACGCGGCCGCCATCGCGGCCGGGGTCGGCGACCGCACGGTGACCGGCATCGTGCTCACCCACGGCCACAACGACCACATCAACGCCGCCGCCGCGTTGGCCGAACTCACCGGGGCACCGATCCACCTGCACCCGCAGGACCGGATGTTGTGGGACGCGGTGTACCCGGATCGCGCGCCGGACGTCGCGTTGGCGGACGGCGAGGTGATCACCGTCGCGGGCACCGAGCTGCTGGTGGTGCACACGCCGGGCCACGCACCGGGCGCGGTGTGCCTGTACGCGCCGGAGGCCGCCGTGCTCTTCTCCGGCGACACGCTGTTCAAGGGCGGTCCCGGTGCCACCGGGCGCTCGTTCTCGTCCTTCCCGGTGATCCTTGACTCGATCAAGGAGCGTCTGCTGGCGCTGCCCGAGGGTACGCGCGTGCTCACCGGGCACGGCGACGAGACGACGATCGGCGCGGAGGCGAAGGACTACGACGCCTGGGTGGTCCGGGGGCACTGAGCCGTCCGGGCGAGGGCACCGAGCCGTCGGTGCCGGGGGTACCGAGCCGGCCGGCCCGTTGGGCACTGAGTCGTCCGGCCCAAGCGCCTGCGGACATGACGAGGGCGCCTCCCCCAAACGGGGAAGCGCCCTCGGTTCATTCGCAATCAGCCGGCGTCCGCCACCTTGACGGGGCGGATGTACAGGCGCTCGCCGAATGCTTCGGCGCGCTTCAGGGCAGCCTGCACGGTGTCGATGTCGACGGCGCAGTTGACCGGGTTGGCCCCGGTCTTTTCCTGGGCTCGGCTGAGGTTGGTGATTCGGTAACGCATACGCGTCTCCCTTCCCTCCGGTCCGAAGTCGCACGGGGCCGCATGGTCCACGACCCCGTCTACAAGGATTGGGCGCCGGGATCCATACGGATCAGCCTGACCCGGCATGGGTCACAACCGGCACCGACCTGAACAACAGCAGTCACACCGATAGCATTCCCGTGACTGAAATGTTCCTTTCCTGACTTTCCCCGACTTACACGTGACGCATGACGCGACATCGCACGCGAGGCAAGCGAGGACGTGACGGCGACCGGCATAGGACAATGCCGGTCTGAACACATCGACACACATCGACCCGGCGCCGAACGCGCAGCCGCCTTGGGAGGACGAGAGACTTTGCACGATCCGGGAGAGGACGACGTCCGGTCGGGCGCGACGGCCGTCTTCGGCGCCGTGGTGCACGAATCCGGCGGGGACCTCGGCGCCGAGCAGGGCGGACCGCTGGAGGACCACCCCGTCGCGGGCTTCGAAGACACACCCGGAGCACTGCCCGACCTGACCGAGCCGTTCACCCGACCGGCCGTATTGGTCCAGTCCGTCTCGCCGCCTCTGCACTTCGGCACCCACGCGCTGTTCGTCGACGTCGGCTACGTGTACGCGGCGATGGGCCTGCTGGTGGCCGGTTCGGCCGAGCGCCGGGCCTTCCGGGTGGACGCCGAGCAACTGATCACCGGCCTGATCGACGAGGCGCGCCGGGTCTTCCCGGAGGGTCGACTACTGCGGGTGTACTGGTACGACGGCGCACGCGAGCGGGTGCACACCGTGGAGCAGCGGCAGATCGCCGAACTGCCCGACGTCAAGGTCCGGCTCGGCAACCTCAACGCGCACAATCAGCAAAAGGGCGTCGACTCGCTGATCCGCAGCGACCTCGAATCACTGGCGCGCAACCACGCGATCGACGACGCCGTGGTGATCAGCGGCGACGAGGACCTGGTCTCCGCGGTCGAGGCGGCCCAGTCCTACGGCGTACGGGTGCACCTGTGGGGCGTGGAGCCGGCCTACGGCACCAACCAGGCCGACCCGCTGGTGTGGGAGGCCGACGTCACCCGAATGCTGCACCGCGAATTCTGCGAGACGTGCGTGACACCGGTGATGTTGCCGCCCTCGCACGCCGGCGCGCTCGCGGTTCAGCCGGGCGGCCCGCCGACCTCCGACCAGGCGTGGCACATCGGCCAGGAGATCGCCAAGCGCTGGTTGGTGGTGCGCGGCCGGGAGAACCTGGCCGACCTGATGCCGGGGCCGATGTTGCCGCAGGCGATCGATCGGGGCCTGCTCGTGGACGCGGAGAGCGTGCTGCAATATTCGCTCCGCCCGCACGAGGACCTGCGCCGCGCCCTGCGCAACGGCTTCTGGGACCGCCTCAACCAGGAATTCGGCCTCCCGGGCACGGAACTGACGGAGGGCTGAGCGGGCCTCCGGCGGGGTCGGCAGCCCAAAGCCGGGCGTACGGGCGGAGTGGTTGTCAAAGCGGGAAAGACAGGCCCGCGGCAGGCCAGGTGATTCGCCGGCCATCCGGATCGATCTCGATGGCCAGGGAGAGCGGGTCGATCGGGCCGTGTGCCGAGGTCAGCTGCCGGGCCCGGTCCAGGTGTCCCCACAGATCCAGCGGGCCCGATGAGTGCACGGCCGGGCGGCCGCCGAATTTGGGCACTTCGGCACGAGCCCATGAGCCGGACGGGTGCAACAACCACACCATCGAGCGGTCGTCGAGGTCGATCCACCGATGGTCGATGGTCGGATGCAGCAGTTCGAGGAGCAGAGCCAGCCGCCGGTCGTCCCGAAGATTCGGCACGTCGCCGTCGAAGGCCCGGACTTCGTCACCTTCGGCGGTTCGGGCAGAGAGGTATACGCGGTGCAGAGCGGACCCGTCCTCGGGGCCGGTGCGTGCCCGCATAAACCGCGCCTCGTCCGACACGACGCGCCCCTGAGCGTGTGTCGCATCCGTCACGGTTACCCGGACATGGAGGGAAGTCCCGGCGAGCGTGGTCGAGATGACGCCGCCGCTTCGTACAGCGGCCAGCCACGTCGAAGGGATGGTCCGCGTCGAGAACATCGCCACGGCACGGTCGAACCCGTCATCGGGCAGTGTCTGGGTCGCATCAACGGCCACCATCCGTGGCACGCGGCCGAACGTCGCCAGTCGTCGGCGGGCGACATCCACCAGGTACTCGTCCACGTCGACCGACAGCACTCGATCGTCGCCCAGGCGGTGTCCGAGCAGTGCGGCCGAATAGCCGCTGCCGGTTCCGAGATCGAGCACCTTCATGCCCTCCTCGATCTCCGCGACGTCGAACATCCGGAGCACGAGTGAGGGCAAGGTCGTCGACGAAGTGGGAGGCCGGTCGGACGGTGGTCCGACGTCGTCACCGGCCATGTCGGCGTGCAGTTCACCGACCTGTGTGACGAGCGTTCGGTCGGCATAAGCGGTGTCGATCCACGACGTCGTGTCGGACACCCCTCGGTGCAGACGCCAGTCGAAGCCGTCCTGCTCCCACCAGTTCGGTACGAGGAGGTGACGCGGCGTGCGGGAAACCGCGTCCCGCCACGGCGATCCGGCCCCGACTTCGGCGGCCGATGTCGCGGCGGCAGCGTCCCAGGTTCTCAATGCGTGATCCCTTCCGATAGGGCGTCGACCAGGGCATCGGTGATGCCCAGACCGGGGAGTTGGCGTTCGAGCCAGCGGTACTGGCCGCTCGCGTTGATTTCGAAGAACCGCCAACGACCGTCCGGGGTGACCGCGAAGTCCAGCGCGCCGAAGAACAGACCGAAGTGCGCCATCAGGGCCGACACCCCGGCCGCGACCTTCTTCGGAACGGGGAGCGAGCGATACGTCAACGCGCCGTAGTCCACCCGAAAATCCAGGCGCGTCTCGTCGCTGTGGGCATGAATCGCCACCGCGAACATGCGGGGACCCACGACCGTGAGCCTGACCTCGTAAGCCTTGGGCACGCGCTCCTGGAGCAGGACCGCCGTCGACGCGATCGACTCGTCCATGCTCCCCGAATCCACCACGGTCGTGGGAATCGTCGCGGTCCTCTGCGCTGTGTGCACGCCTCCGCCGAGGGCTTTGTAGATGACCTCGCGTCCCGCCGCGCCGTGAGCCCTGGCAAACATCGCGGCGTGCGTCGGGTCGGTGGTGACGACGGTCGCCGGGGGGTCGAGACCGAGAGTCGCGGCGACGGCCAATTGCATCGGCTTGTAGTTCGTGGCGAGGTTGGCCGTGGGGTGGTTGATCCACCGGACGGGCAGCGAGCCGAGCACCCCGAGCAGTCCGGCACGTGCCTCGGAGGCGGCGAATGTACGGGCGGTCTCGGTCCAATCGCTCGGCAGCCGGAACTCGCCCGGTCTGCGCCACCAGACGCTCCTGACACCAGCCAGGTCGATCGTGCGGGTGCCGACACGGAGGGCACCGCCCCAGCCGCCCCCCGTCAGGGAGGCGGCCAGGGTGGCGCCAGCAGGAAACTCGGCCGTGTCGAACCGCACTACGTCGACACCGCGCTCGCACAGTTGCATGACGACCGGATCGGCGGTGGCATCATCGGGTGCTGTGACGACTACAACGGTGGCGCGACGATTCACCACAGGTCGGTGCCGTCGCCGTCCGACCTGCCATCCGGCTGGGTCTCCGTCTTGGTGTCCCCGGGCATCAACACATGCCACGGGTTGCCCTCGGCGGTCACGCCGATCTGAAGCTCCGGGTCGTAATGCATCGTCAATACCGGTCGCGCGGGGGCTTCGGTCAGGTGACGCATGCCGAACGGAGCCGGCAGAGCTGCCCTGCTGGTCATCTTTTCCTCCAGTGAATGGGTGTCGGGCGCTCTCCGCACGTGGTCCGGCGGGGAGCGTGTAGCGCCGTACCTGCCGCCCGTCGCCACTTGCGGCGGTGCGGCAGTCAGGGGGGAGGCGGCCAGGTGACGCGGCCTGTGGGGTAGTCGGGTACCAGGTCGTCCGGATGACCGGCCCATATCGGCGTTCCGTCGCAACGCTGTACGACAGCGCTCGGGCCGTCCGGCCCGGGAAGGACGCACAAGTAGATGCCGATCGTTTCTTTGGTGTCGCGATGGCGTACGGGCTGTCCGGCACGTGGCGCGGGCAACGTGTCGATCACCAACCGGCGCACCGGCACGACGAATTCGATTCCGCTTCGGGTTCGCACCCATGCCTGTCGACCGTCGACGGCGGTCAGTTCACCTTCGCGCCCTGTGGGACCGCGCACGTCCTCGTGCACCGATGCCCCCAGGTACCGATACGCCAGGATTCGCCCGGCCATCCTGTCCGCTTCGGTGGTTCCCTCAATACGCACGGCGTCACCCGCTTCTGCTGCGCGAGGTCGACACGGTGCGGGCCGTCACCACGGCTGCGGGCTCACCGGTTATGGCATCCACCAAGTGCCGCACGGAGCAGGCGACTTCCAGCCCCTCCCGCGTCCGCAACACGGCCAGGACACCCTCGACTTCACGAAGGCGACCGACGGTTCCGCGATAAGGATCGCGGAACAGCTTGCCGAAATGGCGCACTCCCCAGCGTGCGATCCGAATCGAAGTCCGGTCCACCGCGCCGGTGGTGTCGATCGTGAACATGCCTACCTCTCGGTTGCCGTCGGCCACGACATCGGCGATTCGTTCTGCGCGTCGTTGCCCATTTGAGGCAACAACCTTGTGGCATCGCCTAGTTCGAAGTCCTCGCGAGGCTTGATGTCCTCGCGTTCACCGTTGGGGTAGAGGCGGTAGACGCTCATGGTCATCCGGCTCTTGCCCTCCCCCATGCCCATGGATCTCTCCTGACGAAGTGCTGATCCGAGCAGGTACACCGGGGTGACCTGCTTCTGTGTGACTGATCCACTACTGAGAGAACACCTTTGGGGCTACCTTGGGAACGGTGCAGCGTTCAGCAGTGGAATCTGAGGGATAGGCGCAGAATGCCGGCAGCGAAAGATCTTGATCCGGAAGCCTCGATGTGGGACCTCTTCGGCGCACACCTGCGATTTCTCCGCAAACTCGCGGGCAAGACGCAGCAGCAGCTCGGGAGCGACTTGCATTCAACAGGGTCGTTTGTTGGACAGATAGAGACCGCCGAGCGACGGCCCAGCCCCGAGTTCGCGGCCGATCTCGATAAAGCCCTTGGCGGAACGGGCCTGCTGATCGCCACCGCCTTCCACGCATACCGCTTGGCGGAGGGGCGGCTCAGTTGGTTCGAGACCTTCGCGGAGTCCGAGCAGCAGGCATCCCGCATCCGTACCTTCCAGCCGCAGGCGATTCCCGGACTGCTCCAGTGCGAGGATTACGTCCGGGCCCTCCTGCACAAGGCCAGGTTTCCGCCGGCGATCGTCGAGTCCTGGGTTGCGCGTCGACTCAAGCGAAAGCGCTTGCTCACCAAGAAGGAGGCGCCGCAGTACTGGGCGGCAGTGGACGAGGCCGCACTCATCCGACTGAAGCATGATCCACGGGTAGCCGGCCCACAACTCGTGCATCTGCTGGAGGTGAGTGAATTGTCGAACGTGGTGTTCGAAGTAGTCCCGATGGGCTGCGGCTTGCACCCTTGCATGGATGGGGCATTCGTCGTGCTCTCGATTCCTGGTCGCGGCGAGTGTGCCTACGCGGCCGGCATGGTCGAGTGGCAGATGATCACCGAAGGCCACGCCGTCGCGGAAATTCAGCGTCGATACGATCTGTTGCGAGCCGAGACTCTTTCCCCCTCGCGTTCGCAACAGCTTCTGCGAGACCTCTTGGAGAGCACATGACGAAGGCACGCTCCCAGCCCCCCGGTTGGCGGAAGTCGACCTACAGCGGTCAGAGCGACCAGGAATGCGTTGAGGTGGCGCCACTCGACAGCGCTGTTGGTGCACGCGATTCCAAGGACATAGCGCGCGGCCATCTGGCCATCTCGCCCGTCGCCTGGGCAGCTCTGATGCAGTCCATCAACCAGTGATCCGACGTCACGAGTAAGAGGCGCACGGGCGCAAGGAAGTCAGCTGTGAGCCACGGCTGATGGTCATGCTCGTCGCCTCCGTCATCGTCTACGACCGGGTGAACAGGCGGGTCGTGCTCCTGCGTCGAGGCGAGAACAAGGCGTACGCGCCCGGGATGTGGAGTCTGCCCAGCGGCAAAGGCGCGCCGGGAGAACCCATCACGCACACGGCAGTTCGCGAACTCCGCGAGGAGACGGGGCTGGTGGTCGCGCCGCAGGCGTTGCGTCTCGCCCATGTGACGCACAGCGCGGACAGCCCGGAGGCGCCGGAGGGGTTCGTCGTGCTGGTCTTCGCCGCCGAGGAGTGGGGTGGCGAGCCCGTCAACGCCGAGCCCGGCAAGCACTCGGCCGTGGCCTGGGTCGACACGGACGACCTGCCGACCGACTTCGTTCCGTCGACCCCGCACGCCTTGGAACGGTACCTCGCGAGCGAGCGCCCCGAGGTGGCCATGGACGGATGGGACGGCGCACAAGGCCGTTCGCTTGCCGGCTCCCGCGACCCGACCGGCCCACCCGCACCCCGCGCCCCCTTCCACACGCGCCCGGCCGGACCGGATGGGGTTTCGGCCGCGTCGCGGGTGTGCGTCCCGGCGCGAAGCCAACGGCCCGAACCGGCCGCATAGCGGACGTGCGACCGGTCACGGAAGGCCCTTGCCGGCTTGCTCGCCCCCACCGCCCAGCCCGTCTCGCGCCGACCACTCCCCGCCACGCCGACCCGCGCCAACCCACGCCGACCGCCGACCCTCACGATTCGGGTGTGCCTCTCGCCGCACAATCGCCCATATAAATGCATGCTACACTTATTAGCGAAGCTAACAAGCACGGTTCGCGACCGTGGTACGTCGTATGAGAGTGCGGAGGTCTCGCTGCCGCGGCGCCGTTCCGGGCGCCCAAGTCGGAGGAGCACTTCGACGTGCACGTGCCGTTCCTGGTCGCGACCGTCGACCACCGCGACACCCCGATGGCGCGTACGCCGCAGCCCGTCCCGGCCGCCGCCCGACCCGGCCCCGCCGCCCGACTCGGCAGGGCGAGTAGAAATAGTTCGATAGCTGTAAAACCTGTAAATCTGCGGAAAAGGAAGTGCGCGACATGTACCAGCGGATCCTGGTCGCAGTGGACTCCACCCCCGAAGCCGACGAAGTCCTGGCGCACACCGCCCGACTGGCCGTCGCCGGCGAAGCCGCCGTCCGCGTCCTGCACGTGCAGACCCTGGACGTGGTGGACGGCGGCGGCGTGGGCGGCGTCGTCGAAGACGAGACCGCCGACGCGGCGGTCAAGGTGGTCACCTCGGCCGTCGACACGCTCAAGGCGGCCGGCGTGAGCAACGTCGAGGGCTGGACCGAGGAAACCGTGCGCGGCGACATACCCAACGCGGTCCTGGATCAGGCCCGCACCTTCGACGCCGACCTGGTCGTGCTGGGCGCGCGTCGACACGGCGGCGTGGCGAGCCTGTTCCTGGGCAGCGTCAGCGACGCGGTCGCCCACCGCTCGGCGTGCCCGGTACTGCTGATCCCGTAATCCACCCGCCCACACGCGCGGGCCTCGCACCTTCCCGCAAGGGGACGTCCGGGGCCCGGGGCGTGTGGTGGTCGGCTGATCTCCCCCTCAACCCAGCGGCACCGCACGCCGGTTGGGGTCACGAAGGTCGGTGCCGTGGCTGAGCCACTTCTCCTGGAGCGCCTCCGCGCCCTGTGCCCGCTTCCAGGCGGCCTCGGCGGGCGTCATCGGGAGCAGCGGGAAGAACCGGACCGGGTCGGCGGGTTCCGGCAGCGCCAGGTCGGCGAGCAGGCCACCGGGCTCGGCGACCAGCACCGCGTGGAAGGCGGCGCCTTCCCACAGCGGGCCACCCAGGTCGAGCGACGCGCCGGGCGCGATCACCAGGCCCTCCACCTGCGGAGTCGCGCCCAGCACGGCCAACGGACGCAACACCGAGTCGTGTCCGCCGCGCACCGAGAGCACCAACTCCGCCCGCGGGCCCGCGACCGGGTCGGCCAGCAGCGCCGCCGGATCGGCCATCGGAGCCCGGGACATGCCCAGCGTCGCGTACCGGACCACACCCCCGGCGTCGGGCCCGAAGCGCAGCACCTCGATGCGATCGGCCCCGACGAAGGTGACGCCGGCTCGGCCGGTCGGGTCGCCGAACGCGGCCGTCAGATGTGCCTCGACCTGCGGGGTGGGGTCGACCGGCTCGGGTCCCGGCGTGAAGTCGAACATGCCCGCATGCTAATTCGCCGTCAGGAGCCTTTCGTATACCGGCCATTGGAGCCGGCTCTCTGGTGTACTCTGCATAGTCGGCCCGCCGGATGTGGACATCCTCGCGCGCCATCGGATGACGGACTCGCCCTCGCCCCGACCCACCCGGTCGACGAGCGAAGGTTTCCCCCAGCGGGGACCGGCCGTGGGAGGTGATCGTGGTGCATACCAGCACACCGTGCAGTACCGGCGGCTCACCCGATCTTCCCCGATCCAGTCGCACGCCCCGCCCTTTCTGAGGGTTCCGAGACTTTCGCCGAGTTCCCGGCCACCGCTTCCCGGCCCGGTACCCGATCTCCGAATTTCCTCCGTGACGGGGCGTCAGGATCTTTTGCCGTTCTTTCGGTGATTTGTTCCGCTTGCCCGTGTCGACGCTCCCCGCGGCCTGCCCGCCGCGGCGCTGCGGCGTCGGCGCGCGCCCGGTCAGTGCAGGAGCCCCGTCATGTCGATGATCCGCGACCTCCGTGCCGTAGTCCGTCCGCTTCGCCGCACCCCGCTGCCGTCCACCACGCCCGTGGCGACCGGGAACTGCGTGGTGGATTGCGCCGTGTACCGCGACGGTCGACGCCTGGACGGCTACGCGAATCCCGACTCGGCGATCCACGAGGTACGCACCGGCGGCGGCTTCGTCTGGATCGGCCTGCACGAGCCGAGCGCACTCGAACTGTCCGGTATCGCCGAGCGGTTCGGACTGCACCCGCTCGCCGTCGAGGACGCGGTGCACGCGCACCAGCGGCCCAAGCTGGAGCGCTACGACGACACCCTGTTCGCGGTGTTCAAGACCGTCACCTACGTCGAGCACGAGCAGCTCTCGGCGACCAGCGAGATCGTCGAGACCGGCGAGATCATGGTCTTCCTCGGCAACGACTTCGTGGTCACCGTGCGGCACGGCCGGCACGGCGCGCTCGCCGACCTGCGCTGTCGCCTGGAGGATGGCGGCGAACTGCTCGCCGCCGGCCCCTCGGCGGTCCTGCACGCGGTGGCCGACCGGGTGGTGGACACCTACCTCGACGTCGCGCAGCTCATTCAGGACGACATCGACGAGGTCGAGAACGACGTGTTCGGCGGCGGCGGCGCAGGCGACGCGGGTCGGATCTACCAGCTCAAGCGTGAACTGCTCGAACTCAAGCGCGCCGTCGCGCCGCTGGCCCGTCCGCTGCACTCGCTGGCCGAACGGCCGATGCGCCAGGTGCACCCGGACATCCGCGAGTACTTCCGCGACGTCGAGGACCACCTCTCGCGCGTGGGCGAACAGGTGGCCTCCTTCGACGAGTTGCTGACCTCGATCCTGCAGGCCAACCTCGCGCAGGTGACCGTCGCGCAGAACGAGGACATGCGCAAGATCTCCGCCTGGGTGGCGATCTTCGCGGTGCCCACGATGCTGGCCGGCGTGTACGGGATGAACTTCGAACACATGCCGGAGCTGAAGTGGCGGTACGGCTACCCGATGACGTTGTGCGTGATCGCCGTCGTGTGCACGCTCATGCATCGGGGCTTTCGCCGCAACGGGTGGTTGTGACGCCCGTGCACGTGCTTGTCACCCACCCGGACGCGTCCTACAGGTCGAGCCGGCCCACCATGTTGCGGGCCCGCTCGGCCAGGTCCGGGCGTACCACCACGTCGTAGCGCGAGGCGACGATCTGGCTCGTGGAGACGAAGTCCCGGCGCCCGCCCAGTGCCTTGTAGCCCAGCCAGCCGAACAGGGCGCCCGCCGCGATGCCCCAGACCAGGCCCATCAGCACCAGCCAGAGCCAACCGTGCGCGCGGACCGCGAAGATGCCCAGGAACAGCCCGATCATCAGGCCGAACCACGCACCGCTGGCGGCGCCGGACGCCGCCGCCTTGCCTGCGGTGAGCCGGCCGAGCACGTTCTCGACCATCCGTAGGTCGGCGCCGACGATCGCGGTGTTCTCGACCGGGAACTCGTGGTCGGACAGGTAGTCGACCGCCCTCTGGGCACCCGCGTAGTTCGTGTACGACGCGATCACCGTGCCGGTGTTGGCGAGGTCGGAGCCGGGCCCGCCGGCGCCCGGAGGGAGGTTCTGCTGACCGAACATGGGTGTGCCGCCTCGCCTGGATGCCGGGTGGTGGGCCCGGCGATGGTCCGTGTGGGGTTCGACCGGGAACGCGTACCCGGCAACATTCGTGACAACACGTGACGATCACCCGGAAAGTCGACTAGTCCGACAGAACCTCGCGCACCGCGTCGGCCACCGCGTCCGGTCGGTCCGACATCACGAAGTGCGCGGAGTCGTCCAGCACGTCGCAGCGCCCGCGCGGGGACAGGTTCGCCAGTGTGCGCAGGGCGCGCACCCAGCGGGCCCGGGCGGCCAGGCTCTCGTAGCCGCCGGCGGCGGCGAGCACCCGCAACGGCACATCCGGGAGCGGTGCGACCCGGCGCAGGTCGGCGAGTTCGGCGGCGACGTCGAGGTAGGTGGCGTTCTCGGTCAACGCGGTCGCGAAGAACCGGCCCGACCCGTACACGCCGCGCACCCAGCGCGCGTCCGCCACGTCGCGGTGGCGGCGCGATTGGGTGAACAGGATCGACCGGCGCGCCGCGGGGCCGACCGCCCGGGCCAGCCCGCTGACCCGCATCGCTCCCCCGACCATCCGCGCGGCCCGGACCCGGGCTCGGCGGGCGGGCCGCGGTCTGGGCTTGTCCTCGTTGCTCGGGTCCACCAGCACGAGGCCGGCGGTGCGCTCGGGATACATCCGGGCGAAGCCCTCGACATGGAACGCCCCGAGTGAGTGGGCGAGCAGGACGTAAGGGCCGGGCAGCGCGAGCGCGTCGGCCAGCGCGGCGATCCGGTCGGCCTCGTGTGCCAGGGTGGGCGGTCGCGGGTCCGGCTCGGAGTACCCCAGGCCCGGGCGGTCGAACCGGACCACCGTGCAGTCGGCGGTCAGCAGTGGCGCCACCGAATCCCAGTCGAACCACGCGCCGCCGAGCCCGCTGGTGGCGATCACCACGGGTCCGGAGCCTTCGCGGACCACGTGCAGGGCGGCTCCGTCGATCCGGACGAATGTGCCGGGCGGTACCGCAGCCGGGCGTCTCGCGGCCATGGTGGGCTCCCCGATCACTGGCGGTCACACGTATCGCCATCATCGGCCGCCGCCTCGGCCCGAACCCGCAACGACGCGACCACTACGCCAACCGAGCCGATACCGGACCCACTTGGCCGCGCCACGGCACGCCTGCTTCGCCGACCGGGCGTGACTCGTACCCCGCCCCGAAGATCCGGAGACGGGGTACGACCACCAAAGCCACAACCCCGGGCGTCAGCCCTTGAGCTTGTAGTCCTCCAGCAGACGCCGGCCGATGATCATCTTCTGGATCTCGGCCGTGCCCTCGCCGATCAGCAGCATCGGGGCCTCGCGGTAGAGCCTTTCGATTTCGAATTCCTTCGAGAATCCGTACCCGCCGTGGATCCGGAACGCGTCCTCGACGACTTCCTTGCAGTACTCGGAGGCCAGGTACTTGGCCATCCCCGCCTCGAGGTCGTTGCGCTCGCCGGCGTCCTTCTTGCGCGCCGCGTTGACCATCATCGCGTGCGCGGCCTCGACCTTGGTGGCCATCTCGGCCAGCTTGAACTGGATCGCTTGGTGGCCGGTCAGCGGCTTGCCGAAGGTCTCCCGCTGCTGCGCGTATCGGATGCCCAGCTCGAAGGCGCGCTGCGCGACCCCGCAGCCGCGCGCGGCCACGTTCACCCGGCCGACCTCGACGCCGTCCATCATCTGATAGAAGCCCTTGCCGGGCACCCCGCCCAGGATCCGATCGGCCGGCACCCGACAGTTGTCGAGCACCATCTCGGTGGTGTCGACGCCCTTGTAGCCCATTTTGTCGATCTTGCCGGGGATGGTCAGGCCCGGCCGGGTCTCACCGAAGCCGGACTCCTTGTCCACCAGGAACGTGGTCATGTTCCGGTAGACCGACTCCTCGCCCAGCTCGGTCTTGGTGAGCACCGCAACCAGGTTGGCGGTGCCGCCGTTGGTGAGCCACATCTTCTGACCGTTGAGCACGTAGAACTCGCCGTCCGGCACCGCCTTGGTGCGGATCGCCGAGACGTCCGACCCGCAGTGCGGCTCGGACATCGAGAACGCGCCGCGGATCTCGCCCTCGGCCATCTTCGGCAGGTAGTGGGCCTTCTGCTCGTCGGTGCCGTGCTGCTTGATCATGTACGCGACGATGAAGTGCGTGTTGATGATGCCGGACACGCTCATCCAGCCGCGCGCGATCTCCTCGACCACGAGCGCGTAGGTCAGCAGCGACTCGCCGAGACCGCCGTACTCCTCCGGGATCATCAGGCCGAACAGGCCCATGGCCTTCATGCCCTCGACGATCTCCGCCGGGTATTCGTCCCGGTGCTCCAACTCGGTGGCGACCGGAATGATCTCCTTGTCCACGAAGGTGCGCACGGTGGCGAGGATCTCCCGCTGGACATCGGTGAGTCCGTCGGTCTGTGCGAGGCGGCCCATGGGCGGCGCTCCTTCCGTCTGCGCATGTCCGGGCCCCACCCACCGGGGTCCCGGCCACGCTTCTGGTTGAGAGAGTTACCGGGGAGTATCCACGAGCGCGGCGGGTCGCGACAGAGGGGGTCCGTAACGCGGGCACGTCGATTTCGAACGCTCTGTCGGACCCGTGTTGCGGCGATTACCCCCGGTCAGAGGGTCGGACCCGCACTCCGGCGCGCCATACCCCGCGCACCAGCGGCACCCCGGGCCGGTAGGCCAGGTGTACGTGCGAGGGCGCGTCGAGTTCGACGACGTCGGCGCGCGCGCCCGAACGCAGCACTCCCACATCCGCGCGGCGCAGCGCGCGGGCGCCGCCGGCGGTCGCCGCGTACAGCGCCTGGTCCGGCGTCATGCCCATGTCGCGGACCGCGAGCGCGATGCAGAACGGCATCGAGGTGGTGTAGCTCGAACCGGGGTTGCAGTCGGTGGACAGCGCGATGTCGACGCCGGCGGCGAACAACCGGCGGGCGTCGGGGTAGACCGCGCGGGTGGAGAACTCGGCGCCCGGGAGCAGCGTGGCCACCGTGTCGCCGGCGGCGAGCGCGTCCACGTCGGCGTCGGTGAGGTGGGTGCAGTGGTCGGCCGAGGCCGCGCCGAGTTCGACGGCGAGTTGCACGCCGGGGCCGTGTCCGAGCTGGTTGGCGTGCACGCGCGGGATCAGGCCCCGGGCGGCGCCGGCCTCGAGGATGGCCCGGGCCTGGTCGCCGTCGAAGGCGCCGCGTTCGCAGAACACGTCCACCCAGCGGGCGTGCGGCGCGCACGCGTCGAGCATCGGGCCGGTGACCAGGTCGACGTAGCCGGCCACGTCGTCCGCGTACTCCGGCGCGACGATGTGTGCGCCCAGGTAGGTGGTCTCGGTGGTGAACGCGGACGCGATCCGCAGCGCGCGTTCCTCGTCCGCGACGGTGAGGCCGTAGCCGGACTTGATCTCGATCGTGGTGGTGCCCTGGCGGGACGCCTCCTCGACCAGTCGCGCGGCGTTCGCGGCCAGATCCTCGTCGCTCGCGGCGCGCGTCGCGGCCACCGTGGTCCGGATGCCGCCTGCCTGATACGCCTGGCCGGACATCCGCGCGTCGAACTCGGCGGTGCGGTCGCCCGCGAACACCAGGTGCGCGTGCGAGTCGACGAAGCCCGGGTGCACCGCGCGTCCTTCGGCGTCGTGCCGGGTGTCGGCGTCGGGAGCACTCGCGGCGGCCCCCACCCACGCGACGCGGTCGCCGTCGAGCACGAGCGCCGCGTCCCGGATCAGGCCTAGCGGGCCCGCTCCGAGGTCCGGGTCGTTGGTGACCAGCGAGCCGATGTTGGTGATGAGGGTGGTGGCCACGCGCGAGTGGTCCCTTCCGGTCCGAGGTGGAGTGGCCGCTCCGAGGCGGAGCGGCCGTGGTCAGCCGAACAGCCCGTGCACGGCCGTGGTCAGCGCCTGCGGGACGGCATCCACGAGTTGGTGCACGCCGTCGCGGACGATGGTGCGCCCGCCGACCATGACGTGCGTGACGTCGCTCGCGGTGGCCGCGAACACCGCCGCCTCGGTGGCCAGGCGCGGGACGGTGCCGGCCAGACGGACCGAGTCCAGGCCGATCGTGGTCAGATCGGCGAGGGCGCCCGGTTCGATCCGGCCGGCGTCGGGCCAACCGAGCGCGCGGTGGCCGGTGACGGTGGCGTACGCGAGCAGCGCGGCCGAGGTGAAGTGGCCGCGCCGCCCGGTGCGCAGCCGCTCGTCGAGTTCGACCGCGCGGGCCTCTTCGAACAGGTCGATCACGGCCTGGCTGTCGCTGCCCAGGGACAGCGGCACGCCGGCCCGGGCCAGCTCACCGGCCGGGCCGATGCCGTCGGCGAGATCGCGCTCGGTGGTCGGGCAGAAGCACACGCCCGCCTCGGCCCGGGCCAGTGCGGCGATGTCGGCGTCGGTGAGGTGGGTCGCGTGCACCGCCGTCGCGTTCGCGCTCCAGAAGCCGTGCGCGTCCAGCAGGCCGGTCGGGGTCAGCCCGTGATGCGCGACACACGCCGCGTTCTCGGCGGGCTGCTCGGACAGGTGCACGTGCACCGGAACGCCTTCGGTACGGGCGGCCCAGGTCGCGTAGTCGTCCTTCGCCGCGAACGCGCGGACCGAGTGGATGGCCGCGCCGATCCGGGTGTTCTCGTCGCCGCGAAGCGCGCTCCAGCGCTCGTACCAGGCGTCCGAGCTGCCGTCGCCGAACCTGCGCTGCACGCCCTCCAGCGGCCGGTAGCCGTCGGCGGTGAGGCCGCCGTGCAGGTAGCACGTGTCCAGCAGGGTGATCCGGATGCCGGCCTGGCGGGCCGCCTCGATCAGCGCGTGGCCCATCGCGTTGGGATCGGCGTACGCAGTGCCGTCCGGGCCGTGGTGCAGGTAGTGGAACTCGCCGACCGAGGTGATGCCGGCGAGTGCCATCTCCGCGTACACCGCCCGCGCGAGCGCGAGGTAGCTGTCCGGGTCCAGCCGGCCTGCGGCCTGGTACATCTGCTCGCGCCAGGTCCAGAACGTGCCGGTGCCGGTCTGGGTGCGCCCGCGCAGCGCCCGATGGAAGGCGTGCGAGTGCGCGTTGGCCATGCCCGGAAGGGTCAGCCCGGGCAGCACCGTGGCGCCCGGGGGCACCGGGCGATCGGGGGTGACCGACTCGATCCGGCCGTCCACGATGGACAGCACCACGTCGCGTTCGATGCCGGTGCGGGTCTGCACCAGCTCACACCAGTACTCGCTCACCCGAGGTCCTCGCTCATCAGGTCGGTCACCACGTCGGCGAGCGCCGTGACGCCCGTCAGGCAGTCCACCATCTCGGCGCTCTCCGCCGGCGAGTGCGACACGCCGGTGGGGTTGCGCACGAACAACATCGCGGTGGGCACGCGCGCGGACAGGATGCCCGCGTCGTGACCGGCGCCGGTAGGCAGGATCGGCGCGCCGCCGAGTTGCTTGGCGATCCGGTCGCGCAGCGAGCCCTCGAACTCGACGACCGGCGTGAACGATTCGCGGGTGACCTGCACGTCGACCCCGTCCCGGTCGCCGCGCTCGGTGGCGGCCCGGATGATCTCCGCGACCAGTTCGTCCAGGGTGGGCTCGTCGGCGGCTCGCGAGTCGAGCCAGCCGCGCACCTCGGAGGCGATCGCGTTGGCCGCACCGGGCCGCGCGTCGACCTTGCCGAAGGTGGCCAGCGCACCGGAGACGTGCGCCTTCTTGCGGGCCGCGAGCACGGTGTTGGCGTAGGTCAGCATCGGGTCGTGCCGGTCCTCCAGGCGGGTGGTGCCCGCGTGGTTGGCCTCGCCGCGGAAGTCGAACCGCCAGCGCCCGTGCGGCCAGATCGCCGAGGCCACGCCCACCGCGCGGTCGCGGTGCACCAGATCGCGGCCCTGCTCGACGTGCAGTTCGACGAACGCGCCGATCCGGCCCAGCCGCTGCGGGTCGGGGCCGATCCCGGCCGGGTCGAATCCGGCGCGCTCCATCGCGTCGCCCAGGAAGACGCCTTCGGCGTCCTTCAGGGCGCGTGCCTGATCCGGCGTCAGCACCCCGGCGGACAACCGGGAGCCGACACACGCGACGTTGAACCGGGCGCCCTCCTCGTCGGCGAAGTTGACGATGCCCAGCGGACGCGCCGGATCGGCGCCGCGCTCGCGCAGCAGGTCGAGCGCGGCGAAGGAGGAGACCACGCCCAGCGGTCCGTCGTAGGCACCGCCGTCCGGCACCGAGTCCAGGTGGCTGCCGATCACGATCGCGTCGGCGCCGGGCGCGGTCCACGCCCACTGGTTGCCGTTGCGGTCCTCTTCGTAGATCAGGTTCCGGTTCTCGGCCTGTTCGCGAAACCACGCGCGGCACTCCGCGTCCGCGTCGGTCCACGCGTACCGACGGTAGCCGCCGGTCGTGGCGCGACCCACCGGAAGCAGGTCGCGCCACATCGCCTCGAAGCCGGTGCTCACGCGTCGCCTTCGCGCATCGGCACCCGCACGCCGCGCTCGTCCGCGATGTCGACGGCGTGGTCGTAGCCGGCGTCCACGTGCCGGATCACGCCCATCCCGGGGTCGTTGGTGAGCACCCGGCGGATCTTCTCGCCCGCCAGCGGCGTGCCGTCCGCGACGGTGACCTGGCCGGCGTGGATCGAGCGGCCGATGCCGACGCCGCCGCCGTGGTGGATGGACACCCACGAGGCGCCCGAGGCCACGTTGACCATCGCGTTCAGCAGCGGCCAGTCGGCGATCGCGTCGGAGCCGTCGAGCATGCCCTCGGTCTCGCGGTACGGGCTGGCCACCGAGCCGCAGTCCAGGTGGTCGCGGCCGATCACGATCGGCGCGGCCAGCTCGCCCGAGGCGACCATGTCGTTGAACCGCTCGCCGGCCTTGTCCCGCTCGCCGTAGCCCAGCCAGCAGATCCGTGCGGGCAGGCCCTGGAAGTGCACCTTCTCCTGGGCGAGCTTGATCCAGCGAGCCAGCGACTCGTTCTCCGGGAACAGGTCGAGCACGGCCTTGTCGGTCTTGGCGATGTCGCGCGCGTCGCCGGAGAGCGCGGCCCAGCGGAACGGGCCCTTGCCCTCGCAGAACAGCGGCCGGATGTACGCCGGGACGAAGCCGGGGAAGTCGAACGCGCGGGTGTAGCCCGCCAGTTGCGCCTCGCCGCGGATCGAGTTGCCGTAGTCGAATACCTCGGCGCCCTTGTCCTGGAAGCCGACCATCGCCTCGACGTGGCGGGCCATCGACTCGCGGGCGCGGTCGGTGAACTCGGCGGGCTTGGTGCGCGCGTACTCGGCCATGTCCTCGAACGCGACGCCGACCGGGAGATAGGCGAGCGGGTCGTGGGCCGAGGTCTGGTCGGTGACGATGTCGATCGGCGCGTCCATCGCGAGCAGCTGCGGGACCAGTTCGGCGGCGTTGCCCAGCAGGCCGATGGACAGCGGACGGCGGGCGTCGCGTGCCTCGACGGCGAGCTGCAGCGCGGCGTCCAGCGTCTCGACCCGGGTGTCGCAGTAGCCGTGCTCGATCCGGCGGTCGATCCGCGAGGGGTCGCAGTCGATACAGATGACCACGCCGCCGTTCATGGTCACGGCCAGCGGCTGCGCGCCGCCCATGCCGCCGAGGCCGGCGGTCAGCGTGATGGTGCCTTCGAGGGTGCCGCCGAAGCGCTTGGCCGCGACCGCGGCGAACGTCTCGTAGGTGCCCTGGAGGATGCCCTGGGTGCCGATGTAGATCCACGAACCGGCGGTCATCTGGCCGTACATGGTCAGGCCGGCCGACTCCAGCCGGCGGAACTCCTCCCAGTTGGCCCAGTCGGGCACCAGGTTGGAGTTGGCGATCAGCACGCGCGGGGCCCACTCGTGGGTCTGCATCACACCGACCGGACGGCCCGACTGCACGAGCAGCGTCTCGTCCTGCTTGAGCGTGGTCAGCGTGCGGGTGATCGCCTCGAAGGAGCGCCAGTCGCGCGCGGCCTTTCCGGTGCCGCCGTAGACGACCAGCTTGTCGGGGTGCTCGGCGACCTCGGGGTCGAGGTTGTTGAGCAACATCCGCAGGGCGCCCTCCTGCTGCCAGCCGCGGGTGGTGAGCGTGCTTCCGCGTGGTGCGCGCACCTCGCGCGGTCCTGCGGTGTGGTCCGACATGGCGGCGCCCCTTCTGTCCCTGTGCACGATTTCTGTATGAAAACATTCAGTCGCTTCGAGAGTGAATCTATCTGTTCTGCAAGGCATCGCCAAGAGAGCCGGCCGAGCCGGCGACGTGAGCACCGCGACATCGAGCGACTTGACCCATTCGGTGTCATTTCATGCGATCGGTGGTCGGCCGGACCGGCGCCGGGTAGCCGGACGGCATGGATCTGCAGGAGGTGCTCTGGGCGATCACCGCACTGGGCGCGTTCGTGGCATTCGCGGGGCTGGTGATGCTGGTGCGCGGCCGTGGGCGCGAGCCGGGGGTGGTGGCGCTGGTGCTGATGATCGGTGCGCTGCTGTGCACCGGCGGCTTCCTGCTCAGCGTCCCGCGCTATCGGGAGACCGCGCTGATCGCGGGCGGTGCCGCGATCGTCGGCGTAGTGGCCATGCTGGGCGCGATCTCGATCATGCCGGCGCACCGCGAATCCGCCCGGCAGCCGACGCCGGAGCACCACGTCTCGCCTCACAAGGGGCCCTGGCCGCGTTAGTGCACGAACAGCCCGTCCGGCGTTCGAGGACGAGCCCGCCGCGGGCCGGGCGTCCATCGGCCCGGCCTGCCACGGCGTGCGTGTGCGAGGCCGCTCACACGTCGAAGAGTCCGCGCTCGCCCGCCTGCCGCTCGAAATCCTCCAATCGAACCTGCGCCCGCGCGGGCTCGATGTCGCACATCGCCTGGAGCAGGATCTGCCCCATCAGGATCGGCGCGCCGTACGAGTCGAAGACCAGTTGTGAGCCGACCCCGGCGATCAGTACCGCGTCGGACAGCGCCGCCGCAGGCGCGAACGGGCTGTCGGTCACGGTGACGATCCGCATGCCCAGGTCGCGCGCGACCCGCAGGCCCTCGGCCAACTCCCGCGGATACCGCGGCAGCGCGAAGCACAGCAGGCCGGTCGCGCCCGCCGCACGAGCCTGGTCGAGCCGGTCCACCAGAAGCGAGCCGCCCTCGTCCAGGACGCGCACCTCGGGCAACACCTTGGCCGCGAAGTAGCCGAATCCGCGCGCGGGCGCCATTCCGGTGCGCAGGCCCAGCACCACCAGCGGGCGCGAGGGCGCGAGCAGTGCGGCGGCACGCGCGATCGGGCCCGGGTCGGCGAGTTGCTCGGCCAGTCGGGTCAGGTTGGCGATCTCGGCGTGCACGGCGCCGACGTACTCGTTGCGGTCCACCTCGGCGGAGGACTCGGCAGTGGTGGGCAGCCCGAGTTCGCGCAGGTGCCGGCGCAGCGCCGGGTAGCCGTCGAAGCCGAGCGCGACCGCGAACCGGGTCACCGACGGCTGGCTGACGCCGGCGAGTTGGGCCACTTCGACGCTGGAGAGGAACACCGCCTCGCCCGCGTGCCGGACCAGGCAGTGCGCGATCCGGCGCTGGGTGGGGGTGAGCCGGTGGCGCTCGAAGAGGGCGAGCAGGCGGGCGGAAGGGCTCGCGTCGTCGTCGGCCACCGACATGTCTCCTCGCTGCTGGGGCATCGCTCGGCTGCGCCCGCCGGTGCGGCGGGCGTGGTTCGGGCACTGCCGGAAGGCGCGGACCGCCGCCGGCGGCGGTCCGCGTCAGGTAATCCTGCCTGATCTGACGTGATGTCAGTTCAGCCCGTTCGGGGTCAGTTCAGCTCGCCGACCGCCGAGGCGGCGGCCTCGATCACCTTGCCGGCCCGGACGAAGGCGTCGGCGGCCTCCAGGTCGGGGGCCAGGAAGCGGTCCGGGCCCACCCCTTCGCCGCCGCTCGCACGCAGCGCGGCGATCACTGCGGCCGTGGCGGGCGCGGGGGCACCCAGGCCGGCGGCCACGCGCATGTCCAGGGCACGGGCGGCGGTGGTGAGCTCGATGGCCAGGACGCGGTTCAGGTTGTCGATCGCGCGGCGCAGCTTGCGGGCCGCGCTCCAGCCCATCGAGACGTGGTCCTCCTGCATCGCCGAGCTGGGGATCGAGTCGGCCGAGGCGGGCATCGCCAGCCGCTTGCACTCGGAGACCAGCGCGGCCTGGGTGTACTGGGCGATCATCAGGCCGGAGTCGACGCCGGGGTCGTCGGCCAGGAACGCGGGCAGCCCGTGCGAGCGGGAGGGGTCGAGCAGGCGATCGGTGCGGCGCTCGGCGATCGAGCCGAGGTCGGCGACCGCGACGGCGAGGAAGTCGAGCACGTAGCCGACCGGGGCGCCGTGGAAGTTGCCGTTGGACTCGATCCGGCCGTCCTCCAGGATCACCGGGTTGTCCACGGCGGCGGCGAGTTCGCGGTCGGCGACCAGCAGCGCGTGCGCGAGGGTGTCCCGGCCCGCACCGGCGACCTGCGGCGCGCAGCGCACCGAGTAGGCGTCCTGCACGCGCGGCGCCGCGTCCTGGTGGTGTCCGGTCAGCGCCGAGCCGTCGAGCACGCGCAGCATGTTGGCCGCGCTGGCCGCCTGGCCCGGGTGTGGGCGGATGGCGTGCAGCGCCGGGTCGAGCACGCGGGAGGTGCCCAGCAGCGCCTCCATGGTCATCGCGGCGGTGATGTCGGCGGTGGTGAACAGGCGGGCGAGGTCGGCCCCGGCCATCAACAACATGCCGAGCATGCCGTCGGTGCCGTTGATCAGGGCCAGGCCCTCCTTCTCCTTGAGCTCGATCGGCTCCAGGCCGGCGGCGGCGAGCAGTTCGGCGGCGGGCCGCACCACGCCGTCGCGGCCGGCCGCCTCGCCCTCGCCGGTGAGCACGAGCGCGCAGTGCGCCAGCGGGGCCAGATCGCCGCTGCAGCCGAGCGAGCCGAATTCGCGGACCACCGGCGTGATGCCCGCGTTGAGCAGCCCGGCCATGGTCTGCGCGACGATCGGCCGCACCCCGGTGCGGCCCGAGCACAGCGTCTTGAGCCGCAGCAGCATCAGCGCGCGGACCACCTCGTCCTCGACCCGGGGGCCCATCCCGGCGGCGTGCGAGCGCACCAGCGAGTGCTGGAGCCGGGTGCGCAGTTCGGGGCTGATGTGCCGGACGGCGAGCGCGCCGAAGCCGGTGGACACCCCGTACACGGGTTCGGTGCGCGCGGCGAGGCCCTCGACCACCGCGCGAGAGGCAGCCATCGCCTTTATCGCGCGTTCGGTGAGTTCGACGCGCGCGCCGGCGCGGGCGACCGCGAGGACGTCCTGCGGGGACATCCCGGCCTCGCCGATCGAGACGGTGGCGGGGGCGGCTTCGGGGGCGCTGTGCAGATCGATATTCACTCGATCATTATGTGCATGGATTGCGACAACACCAGGGCGGCTACCGTGCCGGGAGGCGTAAGAGACGTTCGAGCCGTGGTGGGCATTCGCGTCGTACGCCCTCCGGAACGGATCGACCGCCCGGAGCGGATCGAGGAAAGGCAGTGTTGTGGGTCGGGTCACCTCTCGCCACAAGGTCCTGCGGCTGGGCGGCGACCTTCCGGCCGTCACGCGCACCGACACGCTCGTCACCGAGGAGCCGCTCGACATCCGGATCGGCGGGCGCACCATCACGGTGACCATGCGCACACCGGGCGACGACTTCGACCTGGTCGCCGGATTCCTGGCCGCCGAGGGCGTGATCGGCGCGGCCGAGGACCTGGCCGCGATGCGCTACTGCGCGGGCACCGACGACGAGGGCCACAACACCTACAACGTGGTGGACGCGGTGCTCGCGCCGCACGTGCCCGCCCCGGATCCGGGCCTGATGCGCGGCGTGTGGACGTCCAGCTCGTGCGGGATCTGCGGCAGCACCGGTATCGACGGGCTGCGCAAGATGTCCCGCTTCGACGTGCACGCGGACGGGGTGCGGGTGGACGCGGAGGTGCTGTACGCACTGCCGGATCGGCTGCGCGCGGCGCAGAAGGTGTTCGCCAGCACCGGTGGCCTGCACGCGGCCGGCCTGTTCACCGCGACCGGCGAGATGGTGTGCGTGCGCGAGGACGTGGGTCGGCACAATGCGGTGGACAAGGTGGTCGGCTGGGCGCTGCGCGAGGGCCGGTTGCCGCTGGCCGGGCATGTGCTGATGGTGAGCGGACGGGCCTCCTTCGAGCTGACCCAGAAGGCCGCGATGGCGGGGGTGCCGATGATGGCCGCGGTGTCCGCCCCGTCCGGACTGGCGGTGGACCTGGCCGCCGACGCGGGGGTGACCCTGGTCGGCTTCCTGCGCGGACGCTCGGCCAATGTGTACAGCCATCCGGATCGGGTGACGGTGCGGCGCGGCGACCCGTCGGCCTGATCACCCGGGACCGGCCCGGAACCTGCCGCGGCCCGGTCACTCCGGGAGCGAGGCGCCCCCGGTCAGCGCGACCGCGACCAACGCGCGCAGCACCGGAGCCAGGCCGGTGACGCTCAGACTCAGGTCGTCGGCGTAGATCTCGACCAGCCAGCCGCCCGCGGCGTTGCTGCCGCCGGCGGCGACCATCGCCTTGTAGCCGCCGACCAGGAGCAGGTCCTCCTCGGCCGGGTCGGTGCCCGGGTCGCCCAGTTCGGCGACGAAGCTGCCGCCCTGCACCGCGTCCGCCGTGGCCGGGTAGTGCGCCAGGTCGTATTCGGCGGCGACCGCGTCGTAGCGCGACCCCGATTCGCTCTGCACTCCGGTCAGTCGGTGGATCGAATAGCGCACGGTGCGCAGCACCCGACCGCCCGGCGGCAGGTAGGACACCCACCACGCGACCCCGTCCAGCATCCGCGCGAAGGTGTCGGCGACGATTTCCAGCCGGCCCAGCGTGTCCGCGCGGTGCACGCTCTTGGGTTCGCGCTCGTCCAGGACGGCGAGTACCGCCGCGAGCAGTCGGCCGGGTTCGGCGTTGTGCAGCGCGCCGCGAAACCGGCGCCGGTCGCGGTGCGGACCGGGGCCCTCGGTCTCCGCCTCCTCCTGCGCCTCGCTCGCCAGCGACAAGGTCAGGTCGGGCTGCTGGCCGCGACCGGCGACCACCGGCCGGGTCGAGCGCGAGCCCTTGGCCCGGTACTGGGCCGCGTCGGCGAGTCGGAACAGGCGATCCGCGCTGGTCACCGGGCCCACCGGGTCGCCGGTGGAGGCCACGCCGCAGGCCACGCCCTCACCGTTGTGCATCCGCAGCGCGCGCCGACACAGCTCCTCGGCGACCGCGACCACGTCGTCCGGCGGGTAGCCCTCGGCGAGCACGCAGAACTCGTCGCCGCCGAGCCGGGCGGCCATCGCCCCCGGCAACATCGCGCCGCAAGCGGAGAGTTGGTCGGCGAACCGCTCCAGGAGTCGGTCGCCGACGTCGTGCCCGCGTTCGTCGTTGAGCCGCTTGAGACCGTTGACGTCACAGACGATCAGGCTGACCACCACACCGTCGCGGTAGTGCCGGGCCATCGCCTCGTCCAGCCGGGCGTCGATCGCACGTCGGTTCGCCAGTCCGGTCAGCGGGTCGGTGAAGGCCAGCTTCTCGATCCGCTCGAAGTGCTCGGCCTGGGCGAGCCCGGCCGAGATCTGCGCGGCCAGCACCCCGGCGAACTCGGCGTCCACCGGCTCGAAACGCGGCTGGTCGGAGCGCCGGGCCAGATACAACTCGCCCCATACCCGACCCTCGACCATGATCGGCGCCACCATGCAGTCGTGCCGCCCCCGGCGCAGCATCGCCGCGACCCGCTCGCGGTCGCGCGCGTGCTCGGGATCGTCCACGCAGCGCGACCACGTGGTCGGCCAGGCGTCGGACTCGATGATGTCCGGGAAGTCGGTGACCGCATACGTCTCCGCGGCGGGCAGCGGTTCCTCACCCTCGGCGAGTTCGCCGTCGTTGACCAGCACCCGCAGGCGCCCGGTGTCCCGCTCCCAAACCGAGATCGAGGCGTGCGCGGCCCCCATCGCCAGCCGGGCCTGGGTCGCGGACACCCGGACCACCTCGGAGAAGTGATGGGTCGTGGCGAGCGTCTTGGCCAGATGGATGATCGCGTGCAGCCTGCGGGCCGCGTCCGGACCTTCGACCAAGGCGACGGGTTCCGGACACGTGTCTCCCGGCATGCCGGGCAGATCGTCGGGCGTGCCACCCGAGCTCTCCGCTCCGGGAGCGCTCGAATCGGGTCGCGAAGCTACTGTCCTCACCCCCAATCCACCAGCACCGACAGAGGATATGTCATGTATTGCCCGATTAACGGCAACGTGCACCCGCGTCATGCCGCCACCTCGACGGGTCGCTGTTCGCGTGCGTTCCTGTTGTCGGTGCCGGTCGGCGCCGGCATCCGTGCCGAGACACCCTCGCGTGAGCCCAGGGCTCGCTCCGATGCGAGCGAAGCGCTTGTATACCCCGGCTTCGCGTCCTGCGCACATTACTCCTGTGCCTCGCGCCCGCAACGCCCCGTGTCCGCTCCGTAGCGCGGCAGCGGGCGCGTGGGCGCGTGGTTGTGAAGAGAGCGTGGAGGGCTCCCGGGATCGGGGCCGAAAGAGTACGGTCGCGGGCACAGCCCGAAGGAGCGACGCGTGCCCACGCTTTCCGTCATCGCCGCGATCGACATACCGGCCGTCCGGATCTGGGAGGCAGTAGGGGACTTCGAGGATCCGTCCGGCTGGTACCCGTGGCCGGTCGACGAGCACTCCCGGGGCGAGCGATGCGTACGCAGGCCCGACGGCTCGACCGTGCGCGAACGGCTGGTCTCGCACGACGCTGCCGGGCACACCTATACCTACCGGGCACTCGACGGTCTGCCGCTGCTGGGCCGGCTCGCCCTGGAGTCGATCGCGGGAGGCACGATGTGCCTGGTCGTGTGGTCGGTGCGGTTCGAGAGCACCCCGACCGAACAGCTCGCGGTGCTGCGCGAGCTCGAACACCAGGTGATGCGGCCCGCGCTGCGGGCGCTGCGCGGGGCGTTCGCCTGATCCGACCGCGAAAGATCGGGCGTCGGCCTCAACCGCCGGCCGCGCCGAGCGGGTCGGGCAGCGGAGTACCCGGCCGGCATACCGTCCAGGGTTCGACCAGGCCCAGGCCGCGGACCGGCCGGCGCCACATCGGGTGCAGTTCGTAGCGGTTGTCGCCCTCCAGCGCCGCGGCCAGCTCACGGTCGACCACCACCGCGTCCTTGGGACTGAGCGCGGTCAGCCGGCTGGCCAGATTGACCGTGGTGCCGAACACATCGCCCATCCGCGAGAGCACATGGCCGTACGCGATACCCACCCGCAGTGCGGGCAGGACGTCCTCCTGCGCCATCGCCTCGACCAGGCGCAGGCCCAGCTCCACCGCCGAGTCCGGGGAGAAGGTCACGAACAGCACCTCGTCACCCAGCGTCTTGACCAGCCGGCCGCCCTGCTCGGCGATCACATCGACGGCGGTGTCCTCGAAGGTCTGCACGAGCCGGCCGAGTTCGGCCTCCTCCAGGTTGCGCGACAGCCGGGTGAAGCCGACCAGGTCGGCGAATCCGACGGCCAGCGACTGGCCCACCGTCTGCGGATCGGTGAGCCCCTGCATCGCCCGCGAGCTCGCCGCGGCCAGGTGGCGCCGCCAGGCGTAGATGACCAGCGGTTCGAGTTCGAGCATCACGTCGCCGGCGGTGGTGACCACCTGCTCGGAGCGGCTGCCGGTGAGCTCGTTGCCGATGTACTCCACCCACGCCTCGGTCTGCCATTCGGCGAACCGGGCCATGGTCTGTCCGACCGAGCGCACGAACTGGGCCGCGACCGTGGCCGGCAACAATCCGGACTCGGTCAGCTCGCGCAGGTGCTTGAGCGCCGCGACGTCGGCGTCGGTGAACGCACGGGCCGGGCCGAAGTCGGCGAAGCCCAGGCCGCGCCACAACCTGCGGGCCTCGTCGAGGGGCACCCCGACCAGGTCGGCGACCTGGCCGGAGGTGTATCGCCGGGGTGCGCCCAGGACGACCTGCTCGACATCGGCGATGGTGTTGTTGACCGCCTCGATGTCGGACAGGTCGGGAAGGGCGTGCTGATCGGCCGCTTCGGCCCCGGCGCCCGCGCCGGGCTCCACGCGGGTCCGTTCCTCGGGCATGTGGCTCCACCGGGTGTGCGAAGGATGGTCTCGTCGGAGCCACACTACGTGTCGGGGGTCACAAAGGTTCGGGGTCGGGCGGTGCCATGTGCTTCTTCCGCCCGGCGGCGGCCCGCTCCGCGAGCACGAGCAGCTCGCTCTGCAGCCGCACCACGTGGGGCAGACCCGGCAGTTCGAGCTGCTCCCGGTCGCCGACGGGGACCACTACGACGGTGCCCGCGCCGAGCATCCGGTCCACGAACGACTCGTGCTCGATCAGTACGTCTTCCACGCGTGCGAACGGCACCACCCGGATCTCCCGGGTCAGCGTGCCGGTACGCACGGTCAGCCGGTCGGCCGCGACCGAGTACAGCGTGCCCAGCCAGGCCAGCCACGGCAGGACGCTCCAGCGAACCAGGACCGCCAGACCGGCCAGGAGCACGACGGGCCGGCTCCAGCCGCGGGCGGCGCTCGACGGGGTCAGCGCGGCGAGGAAGCCGGTGGTGGCGACGGTGACGAACAGGGCGAGGGCGGGGCGGACGAGGTGCTTCCAGTGCGGACGCACGACGAAGAGTGTGTCGTCGTCGACCTCGGCTGTGGTTGTGAACACCGGGCCTCCTGGTGAGTCACCACGATTGTGCGGCGCCCTTGGGCGGGCGGCCGGGAGGCGTGCCGAGGGCACGGGTTTTTGTGCGGTTCCCTTGGGCGGGGGCACGGGGTTGTTGCGCGCCCACCCGCCCGTCGCGCGGGGTGGGAGGGCTGCGGGAATCGGGCGAGGGGTGGCGCCGGGACGGCCTCGCGGCGCGTGGTCGGGGGGACGGGCGGATACGCGGGCGTCGGGTGGGCGGGAGGTTGCGGGAATCGGGTGGGGTGGGAGCCGGGACGGCCTTGTGGGGTGGGGCGTCCCGGCTTTGTGGCTAGTCGGCGGTCGGGCGGACGTGGACGACGTCGCCGGCGCCCACCGCGGTGGGGCCTTCGGAGGTGGTGACCAGGAGGCGGCCGTCCTCGTCGATGCCGGTGGCCGGGCCCTCCAGCGTGCGGTCGGCGGGCAGTTCCACCCGCACCCGGCGGCCGATCGTGGCGCACGCGTCGGTGTAGGCGGTGAGCAGGCCGCTCGTGCGCGCGTCGCCGCCGGTCAGCCGCCAACGGGTGTACCACTCCTCCAGCTCGCGCAGGAGCGCGCGCAGGATCGGGTCCCGGTCGGTGTTCTCGGCGCCGGCCAGCGCGAGCGAGGTCGCGGTCGGGACCGGCAGTTCCTCCTCGCGCAGCGAGACGTTCAGACCGATCCCCAGGACCACCCCGGCGCCGGCCCGCTCGGCCAGGATCCCGGCCAGCTTGCGTTCGCCCACGAGCAGATCGTTGGGCCACTTCAGGCGCGCGTCCACGCCCGTCACCCGGGACACCGCCGAGGCTGCGGCGACCCCGGCGAGCAGCGGCAGCCAGCCCCAGCGCGCGACCGGCACCTCGGTCGGCGCCAGCGTCACCGACATCGCGATGCCCGAACGCGGCGGCGCACTCCAGCGCCGGTCCAGCCGGCCCTTCCCGGCCACCTGCGACTCGGCGACCAGCACCAGCCCCTCCGCCTCCTCGGCCCGCCGGGCGAGATCGGCGTTGGTCGATCCGGTCTCGGGTACGACGTCGACCTCGCGCCACAGCCCACCGGGTACCAGCAGGGCCTTGCGCAGCGCCGCCTCACGCAGCGGGGGGCGGTCCAGATCCGTGAAAGGAGAGTCCATCCGATCACCCTAGAAGGCACTGCGGGGCAGGGCGGTGATGGTCGCCGGCGTGGCGCGGATACGCTACCGATCGCCGCCGTTCGACGTGACAGGAGCCAGCACGATGGACCCAGTACAGGGCGAGCCCGACATCCACACCACCGCCGGGAAGCTGGCCGACCTCGAGCGTCGTATCGACGAGGCGGTACACGCGGGAAGCGCCCGAGCGGTCGAGAAGCAGCACGCCAAGGGCAAGATGACCGCGCGTGAGCGGATCGAGTACCTGCTCGACGAGGGCTCGTTCGTCGAACTGGACGAGTTCGCGCGGCACCGCTCCACCAACTTCGGCCTGGAGAGCAACCGCCCCTACGGGGACGGTGTGGTGACCGGTTCCGGCACGGTCGACGGTCGCCAGGTGTGCGTGTTCTCCCAGGACGTCACCGTGTTCGGGGGCAGCCTGGGCGAGGTGTACGGCGAGAAGATCGTCAAGGTCCAGGATCTGGCGATCAAGACCGGCGTCCCGCTGGTGGGCATCAACGAGGGCGGCGGCGCGCGCATCCAGGAGGGGGTCGTCTCGCTCGGCCTTTACGGCGAGATCTTCCGCCGCAACGTGATCGCCTCCGGCGTGATCCCGCAAATCTCGCTGATCATGGGTGCCGCGGCCGGCGGCCACGTGTACTCGCCCGCGCTCACCGACTTCGTCGTGATGGTCGACCAGACCTCGCAGATGTTCATCACCGGTCCCGACGTGATCAAGACGGTCACCGGCGAGGACGTCACGATGGAGGACCTCGGCGGCGCACGCACGCACAACAGCAAGTCCGGCAACGCGCACTACATGGGCGCGGACGAGAAGGACGCGCTGGAGTACGTCAAGGGCCTGCTGTCCTACCTGCCGAGCAACAACCTGGAGGAGGCCCCGTCCTTCGACGAGGCCGCCGACCTGGAGACCACGGACTTCGACCGTGAGCTGGACACGCTGATCCCGGACTCGGCGAACCAGCCGTACGACATCCACACGGTGATCGAGCACGTCCTGGACGACGCGGACTTCCTGGAGGTCCAGCCGCTGTTCGCGCCCAACATCGTGGTCGGCTTCGGCCGGGTCGAGGGTCGGTCCGTGGGCGTCGTGGCGAACCAGCCGATGCAGTTCGCCGGCACGCTGGACATCGACGCGTCCGAGAAGGCCGCACGCTTCGTGCGCACCTGCGACGCGTTCAACATCCCGGTGCTGACCTTCGTGGACGTGCCCGGCTTCCTGCCCGGCACCGACCAGGAGTGGAACGGCATCATCCGCCGCGGCGCGAAGCTGATCTACGCGTACGCCGAGGCCACCGTGCCGCTGGTGACGATCATCACCCGCAAGGCGTACGGCGGTGCGTACGACGTGATGGGCTCCAAGCACCTGGGCGCGGACGTCAACCTGGCCTGGCCGACCGCGCAGATCGCGGTGATGGGCGCGCAGGGTGCGGCCAACATCCTGCACCGGCGCACGATCGCCGCCTCGGACGATCCCGAGGCGACCCGCGCGCGGCTGATCCAGGAGTACGAGGACACGCTGTGCAACCCGTACGTGGCCGCCGAGCGCGGCTACGTGGACGCGGTCATCCGGCCGTCCTCGACCCGGGCGCACGTGATCAAGGCGCTGCGTGCACTGCGTGGCAAGCGCGAGACGCTGCCGCCGAAGAAGCACGGCAACATCCCGCTGTAAGTCGGACCACACCGAGTCGGTCCCCGGCGCGCGCGTCGCGGGCCGGCTCGGCCAGGGCCTGGAGGTCCCCATGATCAAGGTGGTGCGGGGTGAACCCACCCCGGAGGAATTGGCCGTGATCGTCACCGTCGTGGCGGCCAAGGCGAGCGGCGGCACCGTCGCGCCGGAGCCTGCGGCGCCCTCGCAGTGGAATGCGCCGGCCCGACTGGTGCGCCGGCAGTTGCGGCCCGGACCGGGTGCCTGGCGCGCGAGTGCCTGGCCGTCTTGAAGGGCTGCTCTTTCGACCTGAGGCTGCTGCTCCGACGTCAGGGGCTGCTGCTTCGAGCCGAAGGGCTGCTCGTGCTTATGTGAGGCCGCTTCTTCGACGTCAAAGGCTGCTGCTTCGGCCGAAGGGCCGCTTCTCCGACTATCGGCAGATCGAATGTCGGCATATCGCACGACCCGACTTGAGTACTCCTACTCAAGATCGCATGGCGGTGCGCACCGCACGATGGATGCATGCGTGACCGTGAGCAGTTCTCCGAGGAAACCCGGCGCGCCGTGGCCCAGCTGCGGCGCGCCGTGTGGATCCTGCCCGTGGTGGTGATCCTCGGTCTGCTCGTGCTCGGCCTGTGATCGGGCGGCCCGTGCCCGGTCGGCGGGCCGACGCCCGGTACGTTGACCGCATGACCGACCGCTCCCCCTCCCGTTCCCTCGTGCTCGCCTCGGCCTCCCCCGCGCGCCTGAAGCTGCTGCGCGACGCCGGGCTGGACCCCAAGGTCGTGGTCAGCGGCGTCGACGAGGACGCGCTCACCGCCGCCACGCCGCGCGAACTCGCGCTGCTGCTGGCCGAGGCCAAGGCCGACGCGGTGGCCGCCGGGCTCGCCGCCGACGAACTGGTCGTGGGCTGCGACTCGGTCCTGGAACTGGACGGCCGTGCGCTGGGCAAGCCGGCCGACGCCGCCGAGGCATGGGAGCGCTGGCAGTCGATGCGCGGGCGTGCCGGGGTGCTGCTGACCGGGCACTGCGTGATCGACCGCCGCAGCGGGCTGCGGGTGTCCGACGTGGCGGCCACCACGGTGCGGTTCGGGACGCCGTCCGACGACGAGGTCGCCGCGTACATCGCCACCGGTGAACCGCTGCACGTGGCGGGCGCGTTCACCCTGGACGGCTACGCGTCGGCGTTCGTGGACGGCATCGACGGCGACCCGGGCAACGTGATCGGCCTGTCGCTGCCGCTGCTGCGCCGGCTCCTGGACGGCGTGGGCGTGCGGATCGTCGACCTGTGGACCTGACCGGGCCGGACCGCTCCGGGCGCTGACACATCGTCAGGAGTCGGGCCCGTCCGGCCGGTTCAGGTCGCGGCGGACCGGCCCGGGGCCGAGGTTGGGCAGCCCGGACGGCGGTTGCGGGTGGTACGAGCCTGCGCTCGGCTGCTGCTGCGGCACGAAGGGCTGCGGGGCGGGCTCGGCGTAGGCGTTCGGAGCCCACGGGCCGCCCCCGGGGACCGGTGCGCCGACCGGACCGAGGCCGGGGCCACGCCCGGGACCACGCGGCGGCGGCGTGGGGGTGTCGCGCAGTGCGGCCAGCAGCGCGAGCGGCAGTGCGATCGCGGCGAGCACGAGCAGCGGCAGCGGTACACCGCCGGGCTTCTTGGTCAGCCACTCCACCCAGCCGTAGTCGGCCGACGCGGCCTGCAGGTCCGGCCACACCGGTCCGCACGCCGCACCCAGCCCGAAGGCCGCGATCGCGGGCTCCGGACGCAGTCCGCCGACCACCACGCCGATCGCCGCCGCACCCGCGCAGCGCACCGCGAGCTGATGCCCGGAGCCGGCGGCCGGGCCGATGAACTCGGCCAGTACCAGCGCCAGCGCGGCCAGGCCGATCGCGTACGCCCCGAGCATCCGGGCCGCGACCGCGCCCAGGATGCCCGCGACGGCGAGCCCGAGCAGCCACGGCACGTATTCGCCCGGCCCGTCCAGGCCCAGCCCCGGGTTGCCCTCGGTGCGATCCCACGCGAACAGCGCGGCCGGGAAGGCGGCCAGCCCGACCGCCATCGCCAGCAGCGCGCCCGCGACCGAGCGGACCCCGTCCACCCGGTAGGTCAGCACCGCGGCGACCAGGCAGCCCGCCAACGCGACGATCGGCCACAGGCCGAACACCTTGGGCTTGTCGTCACCCATCACGATGGTCGCCGCGGACACCCCGACGCCGGCCAGCCCGAGCAGGAACACCCCACCGAAGGCGCCCACTTCCGACTCCTGCCAGCCCCGGCCCGGCGGCACCAGGACCCGTCCGGTGGGCAACAGGATCAACAGGTAGCCGAACGCGGCGAGCGGCAGCCAGGTCTGCAGACCGGCTCCGGACTCCCACATCGGGTCGAGCACGTCACGCCCGCCGAGCACGAACAGCAGCGGTACGGCCGCCGCGAGCGTCGCCGCGAACGCGGCGTTCAGCGGCGCCTGGTGTCGGGGCACCGCGAGGTGGATCCACAACACCACGCCGATCAGCACCTGGACCGCGAAGCCGAATCGCAACAGGTAGACGAAGCCGAGCCAGCGCGCGTCGCCCGAGCCGTCGTAGTGCGTGGCGATCGGGTCGAGCGCGGTGGTCAGCGCGGCGCCGGCCAGGCCGATCACCAGCACGCCGCCGACCGCGCCGCGGCGGTGGGTGAAGACGCTGTCGGTGAGCCCGACCCCGCCGATCACCAACGGCACCGCCCACGGCAACAGCACCGCGACCAGGTCCCACACCGACCAGTGGCCGGCGCCGGAGTGCGTCGGCACCGGGGCCGAGCCGTAGGCGGCCGGGTCCGCGGCGGCCGGAGCCGGCGCGGAGGGGTCGATGCCGGCCCGGAGCAGCACCAGCGCGGCGGCCGTGCCGAGCACGACCAGCAGCACACCGGGCACCCACTCCAGGGACAGCCGGCCCACCGGTTCGGGGCGCCGCGCACGGCCCTCCGCGAATCCGGCGCCGGCCTCGTAGGCCTTGCGTACCACTCCGCCGGCCATGGCCGTCTCCCCCGGGTCGTTTTACAGGCAGCTTAGGTGAAGAACGGCGGTCGTCCGCTCCCGAATCGGGAGACGCGGACCCGATGGATTCGGATCTGCCGGAAGTCCCTCGACTGTCCCTCGACCGCCTCGCGATGGCCTCGGGATGCCTCTTGTTCGCCTCTCCTGCGGGGAGCGCGGGCCGCCCCTCGGGCATCGCTCGGGCATCGCTCGACGGGTCGGGTCACGCTCTCGTTGGGAGGGAAGCCGGGCATTGCCTCGGGATCGTCGGGCGATTACGGCCATTACCTCTGGATGCGCGGCCATTACCTCTGGATGCGCGGCCATTACCTCGGAGGGAATCGACCGCCCTACCCCGTGTCGAGCACAGTCGTCGATGTCGGCAATCGACCCTGGAGAGGAGTGCCGTCACCGAGCGGCCCGGCGACCGCACCGCCGGCCGGCAATCGAGCGGCGCGGGGCGCTGTACGACGAGGTGAGCGGCTACCCGGGCGGTGAGCCGCCGAGCACGGCCGGCCCCGGTGCGCCGGCCATCCCGTTGGGCATCCGGTTCGGCGGGGAGGTGCTCTCCTTCGTGAGCACGGTGGCCACGTTCGGCACCGCGGTCGACATCACCGTGGCGGAAATCTCGATCGAGTCGTTCTACCCCGCAGACAAGCGCACCGGACAGATCCTCCGCGAGCTGCACGGCGATTGATCGGGCGTCGGGCGTCGGGCGGCTTGGCCGTGGGCCGGGTTGCTTGGCTGGGGGCCTGGTTGCTTGGCCGGGGCCGGACGGCTCGGAACTCCGCTCAGGTTCGGAGTCGGTGGCCCCACACCTCGGCCGGCTCGGTCGTCGGGTCGGGGCGCCATTCGCCGAGGCGGGCCCAGTCCCAGGATCGGAACGCGGCGAGCGCGGCATGGTTGTCCCGGGGCACCCGCACCGCGGCGAACCGGGCATCGGTGCCCCCGAGCAGCTTCTCCCGCATCCGGGTGGCCAGCCCTTGGCGCCGCTGCTGCGGAACGACCATCATGTCCGCGATCACGAACACCTTCCCGGCTGCCGCCAGTTCGGCCACGTCCTCGGGCAACTCGCCGTGGAAGCCGGTCCACCAGCCGCTCGCTCGCCGAGGCGGGAAGCCGTACGTGCAGCCCGCCTCCGCACCGGCCCCGTTCGCGACCACCATCTCGAACCCGGGCTGTTGGATGTGCTCGGCATAGCGCCGTAGGAAATCGGGGCGGCCCGGCGGATCCTCGCCGTAGGTCTTGACGTACGTATCCGCGACGGATTCCCGCTGTTGGTCGGCCTGCCAACGGGTCAGCCGGCGCAAGAACACCTCTGCCACCAGTACCTCCTGCCCAGGCATGGGATGCCGTAGACGTTCACATCGTGGCAGCCGGCCCCGCCCGGGGGAAACACCGCGCGCCGAATACCGCCCGGTCGGGTAGCCGAGCTGCCCCGGCCGGCGAGCGCGCATAGGTTGGGCAGCGGCGAGGCCGAACCGCCCGCCAAGATCCGGAAGGTGGTCGTAATGGGCAACGCCGTGGACGTCGAACGCGACGCTCTGCTGGAGTACCTGGCTACTCAGCGAGCCGCCCTGATTCAGGCGGCGGACGGCCTCACCGACGCCCAGGCGAGCGAGCGTCCGACGGTGAGCGAACTGTGCCTGGCCGGCCTGATCAAGCACTCGGCCCAGGTGGAGCGCAGCTGGTTGGACATCCTGCTTCAACGCGAGCGCGGGGACGAGGGTGCGGACTGGGCGGACGGCTTCCGGCTGGTCGGCGCCGAGACGCTCGCCGACGTGGTGGCCCTGTTCGAAGAGGTGGCCGAGGACACCGAGACCCGAATCCGCGCGCTGCCCGACCTCGACGTGGACGCCCCACTGCCGAGCGCGCCGTGGTACCCACCGAACTCCCGGCGTTCGGCCCGTCGTGTGCTGCTGCACCTGATCCAGGAACACGCTCGACACGCCGGCCACGCGGACATCATCCGCGAGTCGCTGACCACGGCCGCCGAGACCGACACGACCACCGGCTGACCCCCACATCCTTTCCCGAACAATCCCGTCCGCTTCGCGGCCGGGGTCGCCCCATCCGGCCGACCCGACGGCACCACACACCGCGCCCGCCGGCCCCACCGCAAGACGATGCCCGTCCGCTACGCGCCCGCCACCACCCGGCCCGGCCGCGCCGACGGCGCCGCGCCCGGGGCCGCCGCGCCGCTGGACGT
>NZ_JBEXCV010000063.1:0-45204 GCF_040605455.1 Embleya sp. NPDC005575
CGGCCGGGCCCGGGGCGGTGGTGGTCATGATGGGCGTCCTTGCCGATCGGGGGCGGTGGGGCGGCGTGCCGGCCGGGGGAGGGCGGCGTGTTCCACGCGCGTGCTTGGGGTGCGCCGGGTGCTGCGGCTACTTGCTGTAGCGGCCGCTCGTGAACTCCTCCTGGAGCTTCTTCGCCTCGGAGGAGGGGTCGGATCCCTGGATGACCTTCTTGACCGTGTCGCCGGCGACCACGGTGAAGTCGCTCATGTTGTTGCGCTCGCCGACGGAGGAGTCCACGAGCTGCTGGAGCGCGGTGTAGCCGGTCTTCGCGGTCTCGGTGGACAGCACGTCCGGCGCGAGCGCGAAGTCCTTCTTGCTCGGGAACAGGCCCAGGTCCGCGCCCCATACGGAGACGCCGTCGCCGACGGTCAGGAACTTGAGCAGCTCGGCCGCCTCCTTGGGGTGCTTGGAGTTCTTCGGGACGGCCAGGCCGGTCTCGATGAAGCCGCGCAGCGAGGGGGTCGCGGTCGGGTTCAGCACGGGCAGGGCGGCGGCGCCGACGTCCTTGATGTCGATCTTGTTGGCGCTGCGGTAGCCGGGGGAGAGCATGCCCGCGTCCCAGGTGCCGCCCACGTAGAACGCCGACTTGCCGGACGCGAACAGCTCGGTGGCGCGCGTGCCGGTCAGGTCGAGGGTGTCCTTGCTGAGCGTGCCGTCCTTGTACAGGCTCGCGTAGTCGCGCAGCGCGCCGACGTACGCCTCGTTGTCCCAGCGGCCCTTGCCGTAGCGGATGTCGTTGAACAGCGTGGGTGTGCTCTGCCCGGCCACGGTGAGCGCGACCTCGTCCTGGAACCACGAGTCGCCGGCCATCACGACCGGGATGCTGTCCGGCGCGGTCGCCTTGACCTTGGTGACGGCCTCCTTGAGCTCGGCCATGGTCTTGGGCACGGTGGTGACGCCGGCCCGGTCGAGCATGTCCTTGTTGTAGAACATCGCGGCCGAGCCGAGTCGGCCCATCGGGATGAAGTAGAGCTTGCCGTCCTTGACCAGCTTCCGGCTCTGGTCGAGGGCCTTCGGCGCGAGTTGGCTCAGTACGTCGTCACCGATGCCCAGGTCGGCGATCGGGGTCAGCTTGGCGTGCAACTGCTCGGCCATCGCGGAGGTCTGCACGCCGACCAGGTCGAGCTTCTGACCGCTGTTCAGAGCCAGCGGAAGCTTTTTCTGGTAGTCGGAGTTCGTGCTGAGCTGAAGGTCGACCTTGATGTTCGGGTTCGCGGCCTCGAATGCGGCGATGGTCTTCTTGAGCGTCGCATCGGTCGGAAACCAGGTCGAGTACTTGAGGGTGACCTTGCCGCCGGTCGAGGACGACGAGCCGTCGTTGCCGCATGCCGAGGCCAGCATGGCGAAGGCCGCGACACCCGCCACCGTGGTGGCGAACCGCCGTATCCCTGAGCTCTTCATGGTTCTCCGTAAGTTGTTGGATGGCTCGCGGCTCGGACCGACCCCGTGATCGAGCCGCGCAGGGCACCTTTTGAGGCATCTGCGGAGGGATGTGAGGGTTTGCGGGTCACCCTTCAGGCGATCCCTTGCTGGGCTGGAGCTTATACATCCGATCTCTGGCCGCACAAGGGTTACAGAGCGCTGCGGCCGACTCGATACCTCAGGTCCCATTTCGCGGGCAATCCTGGCCTCGACGGTGCTTACGATTGCGGTTTTGGTGGTGAAATGTGCGATCTCGGATCAAGGGTGGGGTCATTGCTTCCGTACTGACAGTGACAAATACATCGGCTCTTTGTGATGGAGAGGAGTGTGCGTCGCGTTGTGACGTGGAACGGGCCGGTGGCGTCACAGACTCCAGACCAGGGGTAGGGTCGCCTCCTTGCCATCGGCCGAATAGTCGTGCGGTACCGCCGTCAATTCGCCCATGCGGGCCTGCCATTCGATGTTGACCGGCAGGTCGGCGAGGGAGGTGAGCAGTGCGGCGTAGTCGTCGCATTCGAGTACGTGGAACAGGTCCAGGCCGCTGCGCCAGATGTTCCACTCGTGCACGCCGGCCGCCCGGATCGCGGCGATCAGTGCGTCCGGCACCTGGCGGTGGGCCTGTTCGTACTCGCTCTCGCGGCCGGCCGCGAGTCGGGTGTGCAGGGCTACGCGCATGATGTGAACTCCCCGGTGGGTGATGGGTGATGGGTGGTGGGTGGTGATTGACGGTGACCGGTGTCGAGCCTTGACAGTAGGTCGGCCGTCACGCTTCAGTGATCGGATCAATTCTTCGGAGTTGCCTCAGCTTCTTGAGCAACTCGGACTCTAGACAACCCAATGATCCGATGACTACCTCTCATGTACAGGAGATCCGGGCGTGACCGTTTCGGTGCGAGTGGACGCGCATCATCACCTGTGGGACACGGCCGAGCGCGACTACGGGTGGATGGACGGCGCGTGGGCGGACCCGCTGCGCGGCCGGTTCGGACCGCACGAACTCGCGGCGGCCGTCCGGAACCGGGGAGAGGTGGCAACGATCGCCGTCCAGGCGCTCGCCGACGCCGCGGAGAGCGCCGAGTTGCTGGCGATCGCGGCCGATCCGAGCACGCCGGTCGCCGCGGTCGTGGGCTGGGTGGACCTGACCGCCCAGGACGCCGCCGATCACATCGCCGCGCTGCGCGCCGGCCCGGGCGGCGCGCACCTGGTCGGCATCCGGCACCTCGTACAGGACGAGCCGGACCCCCGATGGCTGCTGCGCCCGGATGTGGGCCGCTCGCTGGCCGCGCTGACCCGTGCGGGTCTGGTGTACGACCTCCTGGTCAAGCCGCCGCAACTGGCCGCCGCGGGCCGGGTGGCCCAAGAGCATCCGGAACAGTCCTTCGTGCTCGACCACATCGGCAAGCCCGAGATCGACGCCGACGGTTGGGAGCCGTGGGCCGAGGCGATCCGTGACATCGGCGCGCTGCCCAACGTCACGGTCAAACTGTCCGGCGTCGTCACCGAAGCCGATTGGCAGGACTGGACGTTCGATCGGCTGCTTCCGTACGCGCGCCACGCGCTGCAGACGTTCGGCCCCGAACGCACGATGTTCGGCTCGGACTGGCCGGTTTGCACGCTCGCCGCTTCGTACGACGACGTGCTCTCGCTCGCGGAGCGCACCTGCGCGGACTTGTCGACGGCCGAGCGCGATCGGGTCTTCGGCGGCACCGCTCGTGCGGTGTACGGGTTCTGACGGCCCGTTGGGGAAGCCGCTCCGGGCGGTCGACGTGCGGCAGGCCCAGCCCTTGCGAATCGCCGGTGCGCCGGCCTGGAATCGGCTGTCCGCATCCAACAGGGTGAGCACGTCGCCGACCCGGCGGCAGTAGGTGCGCTGCCGATGCCACGGACCGCGCCCGGCGCGGGCGTTCGCTCAGACGCCGTCACGATCGCTGCCAGTGTCCCGCAGGCGGCAATCATTCGGGCAGGTGCGGCGGGGAGCGGACGGCCCGTGGGCTGGGTGCGGGGCCGTATGGGGGCGTCGGCCGGGGCGACGGCTCGGGTGTGTTCGGTGTGTGGTCGGGTCAGCAGGCGTTGAGGATCGTGGTGAGCGCGCTCTTCTCGGTGGAGTCGATGGTGAGCGCGTAGTCGTGCTTGACCTGGACCCAGGCGCGGGCGTAAGTGCAGCGGTAGGACGCCTGCGGGAGCCACTCGGCGGGATCCCGGTCGCCCTTGGAACGGTTGGACGAGGCCGAGACGGCGATGAGTTGGGGTCGGTCACGTCGTTGGCGAAGGCGCGACGTCGGGTCGTGGTCCACGCCCAGGCGCCGGATGCCCAGGCTTCGGACAGCGGTACGAGGTGGTCGATGTCGAACGTCGACGGATTCGTGGTCACCACGTTGTCGTAGGCGCTGGTCCAAGTGCCGGAGGTCGCGGTACACGCGCTGTTCGTGGTCACGCCGGCGCCGTCGCGCTCGAGGATCCATTCGCGGGTGTCACAGGTCCCGGAGATGGTGATCCAGGTCGGGAACAGTGCGGTTCGGTGTCCTCGGCTACGCGGCCTACACGTCGGCCGTGGCCGGCGGCCGAGAGCCGTCCGCGCTCGTGGACGTGTTGGAGTTCACCGTCCGCGCCCTGACGACCGGCCTGGAACTGGGCCACGCCGAACCGGACACCCTCATCGAGGCGGCGAAGACACTGGCCGACCGCTACGACGAAAGCAACCGCCCCGACGACGCGGCGGCCGTCAGACGAGCGGCCGAGGGCATGGCCGAGCTGGACTGACCCGGTTTCCGCGGCGTCGCGTACCCCCGCAGGCAGCGGTCGTGCGGCCGAACCGCCGCCGGACCGCGCGGCGTTCGTATCGCGTTGCACGCCCGACGCCGTCATCCCGCCCCGCTCCGGGTGGCCCGCCGCACCCCGCTCGGGAGTTGGAGCGTGGTGCGGCTTTGTCGGCGTCGGCGTTGTGGTCGGCGGGTTCGTTCAGAGAGGGGTCACTTCGGTGTCGGTCACCGATACGTTGACCGAGCGAGTGCCGCCGAGAAGGCCCGGGAGGGTGAAGGCCACGTCGAGGCGTTTGTCGAATCGGTGGCCGACGACTACGCCCAGGGTTCCCGCCGGGACCGACTGGGCGAGGGCACCACCGAGGTCTTGGACGGCTTTGACCTTCGTTCCGATCTCCACAGTGGGCCTTCCCTGTCACTGGTGGGGTAGGGGTCTCGTGCTCCCGGCCCCGATGCCGGGCCTCGTGCCGGATGGGGTGGGCGGTTGGGCCTGCCAGCGGGTGGTGCGCTCGGTCACGGCCGGCCGTGCGATTCGGTGCCGCGGTCCTGTTGCAGGCGCCACAGTTCGGCGAACAACCCGTCCGTGTCGGACAGGAGTTCCTCGAACGCACCGCGTTGGACGACACGTCCCGATTCCATGACGACGATCTCGTCGGCCACCGCCACATTGGCCAGACGATGGGTGACCAGGACCACGGCGCTTTCCCGGGCGATGCCGCGCAGCCCGGCGAAGATCCGGTGCTCGGCCCGGGGATCGAGGGCGGAGGTGGGTTCGTCCAGGCAGATCAGGCCGGGTTCCGCGTACAGGGCGCGGGCGATGCCGAAGCGCTGCCACTGACCCACGGACGGATCGATGCCGCCCCACCACTCCCGGGCCAGGAGCGTGGCGAGGCCGCGGGGGAGCCCGGCGATGACGTCGTCCGCGCCGGAGGCCGCCGCCGCGCGATCGAGGGCTTCGGCGTCGTCGGCGCGGGGTTGGCCGAGGTTGATGTTCAGGCGGGCGGACAGCGGCCAACGGGCGATTTCCTGCGGGACGTACCCGAGGTGGGCCCAGGCGGCGTGCGGGTCGAGGTCCGCGATGTCGTTCCCGTCCCAGGTGATGCGGCCCGCGTGCGGCAGGTAGAGGCCGCACAGGAGGCGCGAGAGCGTGGACTTGCCGGAGCCGTTTTCGCCGACCAGGGCCAGGATCCGGCCCTTGCGCACCTCCAGGTCGACGCCGTCCACGGCAGCGGTCGCCTTGCCCGGATAGTTGTATGTGACGTTCTCCGCGCGTACGACGACCGGCGATTTCGGCGTGCGAGTGCCCCGCTTCATGCCGTGGCCGCCTGCTTCGTCGAGGAAGCGGGCCCAGTCGTCGAGGTAGAGGCCGACGCTGTACAACCGGCTGCCCGAGACCACCAGACCGCCCAGTGCCGTTCCGACGGTGCGCAGCGCGATGACGGCGGTGCCCGCGGCGGCCACCGACATCCGGCCGGTGGACAACAGGTAGGCGAGCGCGGCCCACACCAGGCTCGCGGCCAGGCCGCCCATGGCGGCACCGATCAGGCCGATCTTCGCGGTGGTCCAGGCACCGGCCTGGGTGACGCGTTGCACGCGCTCGGCGGCGATCGAGTACCGGTTCAGCAGGTACGGCGCCATCGTGCAGGCGCGCACCTGGTCGGCCCAGCGTTGGTCGGAGATGTGCCACCGCAGCATGTTGAGCAGCCGCCGCTCGTCCTGGGTGCGGAGCGTGGTCAGGTATTCGACCCTGGCCCCGCGTACCGCGGCGACTCCGCGGGGGAGGGCACCGAGCAGGAGGAGGGGGAGCAGCACCGGGTGCAGGATGGTGAGGACGGACGCGGCGGCGATCAGGGAGGCGCAGGCGGCGAGTACGTCCTGCGATTGCGGCATCAGGCCGCGCATCGACTGCAGGCCGCGATCGGCCGCATCCCACCGGTCCTGATAGCCGGGGTGGTTGTAGGCGGCCAACTCGGCCCGGGAGGCGGCCTGGAGGAGGAGCCATTCGGATTCGCGAGTCAGGCGAGGGGTGACCCGTGCGGACAGGCCGACGACGGCGATGCCCAGCACGGCGCGCACGCCGACCGCCGAGGCGAGCAGGACGATCGAGGGCAGCGCCTCGCGCAGCCGGTCGGCGACGTTGCCGGCGGAGATCAGCGCGGTGATCGTGCCCGTCGTCGCGAGCAGGCCGCCGGCTTCCAGGAGACCGGCGAGGGCCTGGCACACCAACAGCGCGATCAGCGCGCCCGGGTCGGCCCGCCAGGCCAGGCGCATCGCGCGCATGATCAGTCGGGGCAGGCGGGCCGCCATCGCCCGGGTGGTGATCCTGGTCAGCGCGACCTGGGTGTCGCGTCCGGGCGGTGCGAACCGCGGTTCCTGGTCCGCCGGTTCGTCGGCGCTCGGGGTGTCCGGCGCGGGCGGTCGATCGGTGCCGCTCTGGTGCGGAATGCCGGTCGACCCGGGTTTCGAGTGTGCCGAGGAGGGGTCTCCTCCGGTGGCTTTCGTGGTCATCGCGGTGCCTCCTGAACGTGCGGGCGAGATCGCCTGCGGGAGTGTCCGCTCATGCTTCTGGCGTGTGCCCGGCCCCGGCAGAGCGCACGGATGTGCGAGCAAGGCGCGGGGGTGACGAAGGCGCCCGGACCGGACGCTCCACCAACCGAGTCGCTGCCGGGCGTGATCGGACAGCCTCACGGAAGGGCCGTGCGGGGTCCGGGATTTCGTCGGCGCCGCCGCAGTGCGCCGGGCGCACGCGGGCGGCGCACGAGACCGGCTCCATCTCCGCGAACAGCGGCGTCGCGGACGGTTGCCCGGGCACGGGCGGTGCCCGGCGGTCGGATCAGCCCGCGGTGCCGCCGGTGGGGATCGTCCGCTCGAAGAAGGTTTCGAGCACGACCGTCGCCTGCGTGCTGCTGACCCCCTCGATCGCGTGGATGCGGCGCAGCACATCCTGCATCGCCTCGGTGGACGTGGTGCGGACCTTGAGCAGCACCGAGGCCGTTCCGGCGATCACATGCGCCTCCTGGATCTCCGTGACGGCCGTGAAGGCCGGTCCGGAGTCACCCATCCAGGCCACCGAGTCGACGGTGACGAAGGCCAGGACGTCCAGGCCCACCGCGGCCGGGTCCACGTCGACGACGGTACGGCGGATGACACCGCTCGCCCGCAGCTTGCGTACCCGCTCGTGCGCGGCACCGGCGGATAGCCCCACCTCTCTGCCGAGCTCGGCATAAGTACGGCCGGCGTCCCGCTGGAGCAGCGCGAGCAGGTCCCGATCGATGTCGTCCAAGGGGTTCCTCCGTAGTCGCGCCGATCGAGGCGGCTCGATGGTAGCGAGCCGTCCCGGACGCCCCGCGACCGAGTACGCCCGCGGCGCCGCCGACCTGCCGGGCCCCGGCCGGTCCGCTGCGCAACGGATCCGCCGGACGCCGGCCGAGCACTCGTCCGTGCCTCCGCACCCCCTGCGGCACGAGATGAAGTTCGATGACACCTTGACTTCGCCGAATCATATTCTGTATTCATGCAGAGAAGAAAGATGATGTTCGGTAGCCACGAGGAGTCGCGAGACGATGCCCGACGCCCGCACCCCGATCTACGACGTGATCGACGAACGTTTCCGCACCGAGCGCTGCATTTTCGGTGACGACCGGCTGGAGGCCCTCTACACCGGCGGCCGCTGGTCGGAGGGGCCGCTCTACTTCCCGGCGGGACGCTTCCTCATCTGGAGCGACATCCCCAACGACCGCATGCTGCGCTGGGACGAGACCAACGGCGTCGTCAGCGTCTTCCGCTCGCCTGCCGGACACCCCAACGGCAACACCCTCGACGGACAGGGTCGCCTGGTCACCTGCGAACAGGGCAACCGGCGCGTCACCCGCACCGAACACGACGGCTCCGTCACCGTGTTGGCCGACCGATTCGGGGGCAAGCGGCTGAACAGTCCCAATGACGCCGTCGTGCACTCGGACGGCTCGATCTACTTTTCCGACCCGGACTTCGGCATCACCACCGACTACGAGGGACACCGAGCGCAGAGCGAGATCGGGGCGACCAACGTCTATCGCATCGACCCGGTCACTGCCGAAGTACGCCTGGTGGCCGACGGGTTCGCCGGACCGAACGGGTTGGTGCTGTCCGGGGACGAACAGCGGCTCTACGTCTCGGACACCCGGGCCAACCACGTCCGGGTGTTCGACGTTCGCCCGGACGGGACCCTCTCGGACGGCGCGGTCTTCGTCGAATGTCGCCCGGGCGAAGGCCGGTTCGACAACATCCGCTTCGACGACCGGGGCCGCCTGTGGGTCGCCGCGATGGCCGATGGCGTGCACTGCTACGACCCCGACGGCACCCTCCTCGGCCGCATCCGCACTCCCGAACCCGTCGCCAACATCACTTTCGGCGGCCCCAAACTCAATCGCATGTTCCTCACCGCCAACAACGCGCTGTACTCGCTGATCATGGCCGTCACGGGCACTCCACGACTGCCCGGTCGCCGACCCGATCGGCGCGCGAGCTGATCACCCGCGACCTCGCCGGGAGATCGTCCGGGCGCGGCGTCGGGCCGCGCCCGTGGCAAACGCTGCGGGCGCCGCCGACGCCTTCCGAGTCGGTCTACCAGGGAAGCGTGCCCTCGGCGTCGAAATAGCCCCCCGTGGGGCCGTCGGGACCCACCCGCGCCATGCGCACGATGATCTCGGCGCCCTCCTCGACGGTCTGGATGCCGGTGTTGTCGTTCAAGTCGGTCCTGGTGAAGCCGGGTTCCACCGCGTTGATCCGCATGTCGGGGAACGCCTTGGCGAACTGCACGGTGATCATGTTGACTGCGGCCTTCGACGCCGGATAGGCCACGCTCGGGTAGTCGTACGCCGGTGTGCCCGAGGTGGCGACCCGGGCCAACGAGGCCAGGCCGCTGCTGACGTTGACCACGACGGGGGAGGCCGAACGCCGCAGCAGCGGGAGGAACGCGTGGGTGACGCGCACCGTGCCGAAGACGTTCGTCTCGAAAGTGCGCCGCATCACGTCCGCGGTCACCTCCGCGGCGCCGACGACCCTGCCGTCGGTCATCTCCGCCTGCACGCCCGCATTGTTGACCAGTACGTCCAGCCCTCCCTCGGCCTCGACCACCCGCACCGCGGCGGCCACGGACGCGTCGTCGGTGATGTCCAGGCGTACCGCCCGCGCGCCCAGTCGCCCGGCGGCCAGGCGCCCGCGTTCGGCGTCCCGGCTGCCGATGTAGACGGTGTGGCCCGCGGCGACGAGGCGGCGGGCACACCCGATGCGCACGACCGGCTCGGAGCGCGCCGAGGATGCGTCCCGCGTCCCGCTTTGCTAGCGGACGGCCAGCATCGGGAGCCGTGAGCGGGCGGAGTGCCCGGCGATGGTGGCCCAGATGTTCACCAGGTCGATCACCCCGTTCGCGTCGGGCGCCTCGCAGCGTACGGTCAGTTGGTCCACGCGCTCCGCGCCCGGCGTCGACGCCGCGATCTCGGCGGCCAGCGGGATCTGGAACCCGACCTCGAAGACGAACTTCTCCGGCAGTTCCAACGGCTCCACGGTCGCGGCCTTCTCCACGGCCGCAGCCGCGCCGGCCCGGATCAGGTCCTGGGCCGTGGACGGGTGCACGCTGTTCGCCGCGTGCACGCCCTCGGCGGTCTTGACCGGGACGGTGATCACGCCCGGGAACGCCGCGGCCGTCGCCGCACAGACCTCGTTGTCGCCGGTCACCAGCCCGATCGGGACGCCGTGCTGGGCCGCGAGCAGTCCGTTGACCTCGGCCTCGGTCACGGGCCGGTTGTTCAGCCGCACCGCCCCGAAGTCGGACGAGAAGGTGTGCGCGAGCACGCCCGGTGCCCCGGCCGCCGCGTGGTAGCCGATGAACAGCGCCACCCCGTGGTTCTCGCCCAGGCCACTCGCCATGCACTGGGCCTTGGGGCTGCCCTGGATCACCCGGGCCCGCCGGTCCAGGTCACGCGCGAGCAGGTTGTCCATCGTGCCGTGGCTGTCGTTGATCAGGACGTTGTCCGCGCCCGCCGCGAACGCGCCCTCGATGGCCGCGTTCGCCTCGCCGGTCATCATCTCCTGCGCATTGCGATAGCCGCCGCCCCCGCGCACGATCTGGTCGATGGTGGCGATGCCCGCGATGCCTTCCATGTCGATCGAGATGTATACGTCCATCGGGTTCTCCCGTTCGTTGCGCCCTGCTTCGGCCGGCCCGCGGGGGTGTGCGACGCCCCGCCGAGCATCACGCACATCACCCCGTGCGGGCGTTGGCGATTCGTACAGGTTCGCTGTCGGTTCTTCGTCGCGGGCGACGAGCCGAGGTTCTCGGGTGCTGCCTACCGTGAGCGCTCACCGCGGCGCTCCCGCCGCCGACCCAGGAGGTGCTCGTCCATGGCACGATCCGCCCAGCCCCCGGCCGCCACGCCGTCGTCCGGCCGCCCGGATCTGTCGAGTTCGACCGCGTCCCTGCCGACGCCCGAATACCTCGAGGCCAGGCTCGCCGAACTGGCCGAGAAGGCGGGCATACCCGGCGCGAGCATCGCGGTCCGCCTGGGCGATCGCACCGTGGCCGCGGCGGTCGGCGTGCTCGACGTCGAGACCGGCTATCCCGCGACGACCGACTCGCTGTTCCAGATCGGCTCGATCACCAAGGTGTGGACCACCACCCTGGTGATGCAACTCGTCGACGAGGGTCTGCTCGACCTGGACGTCCCCGTCCGCACCTACCTCCCCGACTTCCGACTGGTCGACGAGGACGCGGCCGCACGGGTGACGATCCGTCATCTGCTGTGCCACACCGGCGGCTTCGAGGGCGAGCTGTACGACGACCACGGCCCCGGACACGATGCCCTGGAGCGCCTGGAAGCGAGCCTGGCGACCGCCGGCAAGCCACTGTTCCCGCCGGGCGAGACGTTCTCGTACAGCAACAGCGGATTCGACCTGCTCGGCCGCGTCGTCGAGGTGCTGACCGGACGTACCTGGGAAGTGGCCCTGCGCGAACGCGTGTTCACGCCGCTGGGACTCACCGAGGTGGCCAACGACGCGGGCGAGTCGATCCTGCACCGCACGGCGATCGGCCACCTGGGCGGACCCGACGGGCCGGTCAAGGCGCCCATCCACCACATGTCCCGCGCCGGCGGCCCTTCCGGGGGCATGCTCGCCGCGAGCGCGCGGGACCTGCTGGAGTTCGCCGCCGCGCACATCCGCCGCGGGCTGCTCCCGGACGGCACGCGCCTGCTGTCGGAGGAGTCCGCGCGAGCGATGTGCGAACCGCAGGTCGAGGTCGTCGGGGACGGCCGACTCGGCGGGTCGTGGGGTCTGGGCTGGAACCTGTACGACTGGCCCGGCGAGCCCGTCATCGGCCACGACGGCGGCACGATCGGCCACGGTGCGATGCTGCGCGTGGTGCCCTCCCGCGAGTTCTCGGTCGCGCTGTTGACCAACGGCGGCGGGCTGTACGTCGCCTTCGACCTGGTCCGCGAACTGCTCGCCACCGTCGGCGGCGTCGAGGTCCCCGACCTGCCCGCGCCGCCCGCCGAACCGGTGTCGATCGACGTGGGCTACGTGGTCGGCTGCTACGCGTCGCCGGCCATGCGGATCGACATCGCCGAGACCGAGGACGGCCTGACCTTCACCGCGCGCCCCACCGGGGCCATCGCCGAACTGGTCGGTGACGAGGCCGCCACCAGCCGGGTCGTGCCGTTGGACGAGCGCACCCTCATCACCGCCGAACCCGAGGGCGGGCGACACCCCTCGTACGTGTTCCTCGGTGACGGCGAGCAGGCCGAATTCCTGCACATGGGGCGGGCGTTGCGCCGGGTCAGGGAAGCCGCGACCCCCGCCGCATGAGGGGGCGCCGGCGCGGCGCAGCCCATGCGCCCGTCGGCGTCTCGGACCGCTACGTCCATCCAACGGGCCGGGTTCTTGCGGGAGTCCAGGGGCCTGCGGCAGTTGGCGAGGAATTGCCCGACGGGATAATTGTTGACGGCGGCGGTCTTGGGCGCCGCGAGGTGGCCGTGGACGGCGAAGTACGCCCGGCACATCGCGAGTCCGTCCTCGAACGCGGTGTCGTCGGTGTTCCAGACCATGCCCAGCGCCTCTAGCAGCTCGATCCGGCGCAGCGTGATCGCGCCCGCGGCCCAGGCCCGACGCTGTTCGCTTGATCCACTGTCCGATCGGGAAACCGGTGCCGGTCTCGGGGTCGTAGTCGATGGCCTCCAGCGGGACGCGCAGATCTCCGTGGACGGCGTGCCGGCGGCGGGCCGCCAGGTAGCCGCGGCGCCAGTCGCGGCGCTCGGGGTCGATCACCCGCAGGTTGACGAAGTCGGCGAAGAGGGCGGGATCGCGCTCGGTCATGAACCGCACGAGGAAGCGTTCCTCGGCGTCCCGGTCGGCCGCGCGCTCGTCCCCGTCCGGGTACTCCCGGTCGTCTCGGTCCTCGGTGTCCACGCGCGCCTCGTGACTCATTGCCGGCTCGGGTCCGGAGTTTCCGGTGTCCTCGCCCGGGGTGTCGTCGTCGCGGGCCGGGCCGGCGTCGGGGGACAGGAGCCGAACGCCGCTGCCGCTGGGCGCGGGCGTGGCGAGCATGTCCAGGACGTGGCTGTCGTGCGCGGCCAACGCGTGCAGGACGCGCACCAGGAAGTGGTACGAGTCGGACACGAGCATGTCGTCCGGCTGCTCGCCGGCGGCCAGGAAGACCGGCACGATGATGGTCGCCAGGCGGCCCTCGTGCGGCTCCTGGCGCAGGACCCGGCCGATCGCCTGGACGATTTCGATCACGCTGAGCTTGGGGTCCATGAACGCGACCGCGTCGGCGCGCAGGTCGACGCCCTCGGCGAGCACACGCACGTTGGAGAGCACCGCCCGCCGGGTCGTCGTCTCCCGGTCGGCATCCATCGCGTAGTCGGCCGACGGCGCTCCGGGATTACCGGCTCGGCTTCGGTGCCGGTCGATCCCGTACGGAGAGCAGCACCAGCACGATGGACAGCACCGATCCGGCCGTGAGTACCGGCCACACCTGATGGCCGAGGCGGATGAACAGCCACCCGCCCACGACCGGGCCGACCGCCGCGCCCAGGCTCCAGGCGAAGTGGAAGCCGCCGATGTAGTGGCCCTTGAGGTGCGCGGGCCCGGCGACCACCGGATAGGCCGTGGTCGCCGGGCCGCCGAGGATCTCGCCGACGGACCAGATCAGTGTGCCGAGCAGGATGACCGCCGGGCCGAGCGGCAGCCCGTACACGCCGACGCCGATGCCGACCAGGACGAGCGCCCACGCGATCGTCAACCGTTGTGACCACGCCTGCGCGTACTTGGTGACCAGCAATTCGAACGAGATGACGATGAAGCCGTTCAGCGATACCGCGAGTGTGTACCAGAAGATCGCCACGCCGCTGTCCCGCACGTCCAGCGGCAGCGTGGAGAGGTACTGCACGTAGACGACGCCGAAGAAGAAGATCGCCACCAGGTAGAGCATGTAGCGCCGATCGCGCAGCATCGCCCGGTAGCCGGCCCGCCCGGTCTTGGCCTTCCCGTCCGCGTCCTCCTCCGCCACCGGTTCGGCCCCCGCAGCCGCGCCGTCGGCGGCCCGTGCCGGCAGGGTCAGCCACGCGAGGGTCGCGTAGAAGAGCGAGATCAGCGCCTCGACCCAGAACACCAGGGCGTAGCTCTTGGCGGCCAGGTTGTAGAGCGCGAAGCCGAACAGCGGCGCGACGGTGGTGCCCAGGTTCAGGCCGAAGCGGTACATCGCGAAGATCATCACCTGGCGATTCGCCGGGGTGAGATCGGACAGCAGCGTCGCCGACGCCGGGCGATACAGCTGCCCGGCCAGGCTCACCAGGGCCACGGCGACCAGGATCAGGCCGAACGAGGGCAGATAGAGGATGGCGGCCAACGGCACGCTCGCCCCCACCATGCTCAGCACGCTCGCGTTGCGCGCGCCGAGCCGGATCGACAGCGCCCCGCCCAGCAGCACCCCGACGATGGCGCCGCCGCCGTACACGCCCAGCGCGAACGCCGCCTGTCCGGCGGAGTAGCCCCGGGAGGTCAGGAAGAGCACCAGGAAGATATTCAGGAACGCGCCGAGGCGGTTCACGAACGCACCCGCGAGAAGCGTCTTCGCCGGGAGCGGAGCATGTCGGAACGTGGCCAGCACGGCGGCCCGTTCGCTCGGGTGGGTCTCTCCTTGGACGACGTCGGTCATGGTGTCAGCCGGTGACGACGCGGATGGCGCCGCGGACCCGCTGCTCCAGGGCGTCGAGTCCGTCGGGCGTGGGCGCGTCGATGAAGAAGGTGACCGAGCGATCGTCGGAACTGGAGAGCGGCACCAGCGAGCTGCCGCGCGCCTGGAGGACGAGCACCGCGCGCAACGTCGGTTCGTCGCCCGGTCCGCCGGGCTTGATGTCCGGCCAGACACCACTGTCGCCGATCCACTCCGGCCGTACGCCCGGCCAGTCCAGGAGGACGTCCTCCAGGATCCCGGGCGCGTGTTCGAGGTAGACCTGCCGGGTGTACCGGCGCGCCGGTGGGTAGTCGGCCGGTTCGCCGAGCGCGATGCGCAGGATCTCCGGTTCCAGCGGGCGTCCGGTGGCCAGTTGATAGAGCGTCAGCAACCCGTCGCCGGGGGTGCGCGCGGCCACCTCCATCAGGCGAGGGCGACCGTCCGCGCCGACCCGCCACTCCGAGTGAGTGATCCCGTTCTCGAACGCGAGGGCGTCGAGCAGTCGACGGTTGGCCGCCAGCAGCCCCTCCCGCAGGTCCTCTCGGACACCGGGCACGCTGTGTGCCATCTCCACGAAGGTATGCGCGTGGCTGTCGGTGGTGACCTTGTCGGTGACCGACGCGAAGATCACCCGGCCCTGCTGAACCAGGCTCTCCACGGAGAATTCGGGGCCGATCACCTTCTCCTCGACCAGGACGACCTCGTGGTCGGGATACGCCGACAGCCTGCGGCGCAGCGCGGCCACGTCCTCGACCGTCTCGACGCCGGAACTGGAGGCGCGCGAGGCGGGCTTGACCACGACGGGGAAACGCATCGCGGCCAGGTCGACGCTCTCGCGCTCACCCGCCGGGACGGTCAGCGAGGCCGGGCTCAGGTCGGGGGCGTACCAGCGCTGGAGGTACTTGCTGCGGCAGGCCCGGCTGGCCCGTAAACCGGGGGAGCGCACGCCGAGTCCGTCGGCGAGCAGGCCGGTCGGCTCGGCGAGATAGTCCCCCACGGCATAGGCGCCGGCGATGGCGTACCGCTCGCGCCAGACCGCGGTGCGGGCCACCGCGCCCGCGACGAAGGCACCCTGGACGGTGAAGTCGCCGGTGACGTAGGCGATTTCGGTGATCTGCGACGCCGGGTTCGAGGTGTCGGCCATCGCCGCGGTCGCCTGCTCCCGGTAGGACTCCGCAGTGATCACCAGGATCTTCAACCCGCGCCCGGAGAGTTCGGTCAGGTACAGCGGATTGCGGCGGATCACCGGGAAGGAGCCGGTCAGGATGAATGCCTCGGGCCGGCCGTCGGGAATCCGCGCATCGAGTCGGGCGTCGGTCATGCTTGGGTGTCCTCCTGCGTCGGCACCTGATCGGGGTGCGTTGCCGTGTGCTTTCGCGTTGTGCCGGCTCGCGACGCTCCGGCGTCTGTCGGCTCGGCGTGCGTCGGCTCGTCCCGTGTCGCCTCGGCAGGCGTCGCCCGGTCCTGCGTCGCCTGGTCCCGGTTCGGCGCGGAGCGCGTCGTCTCGGCGAAGCGGTAGTCGACGCCGTTCGCGCTCAGGAACGCCAGCCACCGGCGGGCGTCCTCGGCGTCCTCGGCGGCCTGGCGCAGCCCGGCGGGCGCCCGCCCGTCGAGAATCTCGGAGACTCCGTACGCCAGGGGCAGCGACACACAGCGCGCCATCGCGCTCTCGGTTGCCTCGCCGATCGCGTCGAGGACGTATTCCCCGCGCCAGGAGCGGCCGTTCGCGCCTCGGACGTCGAGCGCCACGGCGAGGATCACCCGGTCGCGGTCGGCGTCCGTGGTCGGGTGGCGGGCGGCGAGTTCGTCGGCGAGCGCGGTGATATGGGCGCCATCGCCGGTGCGCAGCGTGCCGAAGACGTCCTCCCACGCCCGCAGCCAGCCGTCCAAGCGCAGGGTGCCCCGGACGAACACACGCGCTTGCCACGCGTCGGGCAGGGCGTACTGGGTGAGGTAGGGGACGCTGTCGCGGTTCGGGTAGACCTCGAACGTCTCGCCGTTCAGCACGTGCGGGCGGGTGGCCGTCCACGGCAGCGCGACGGTGCGCTCCGCTCCCTCGTCGATGTATCGGGCCGGGGCGAGCAGCGCGCCCAGCACCCCGCGCGGCGCCCAGCTGAACCGGTAGCGGAACTCGTTGGGCACGGCGGGGACTCCACCGCAGTACGAGGTGAACTCCACCATGGCCGGTCCGTCGCCGACCACTTCGCGGCCCCTGGCCACCAGCAGGTCGGCGAACAGGTGGTCGATGCCCGGGTCGAGGCCGGCCTCGGTCAGCACCACCAGGCCGGCCGCGGCCGCGGCCGGCACCTCGGCCAGGATCGCCTCGGAGACGTAACTGCTGCACGCGAAGTGCGCGTTGCGCTCGATGCACAACCGCAAGAGCGCCACGTGCTCGGTCGCGGGCAGCATCGACACGACGATGTCGCCGGTGTGCAGTTCCTCGGCCAGTCGTGCCCGATCGTACGTGCGTGCGCCGGCCCGATCGCACAGGCCCAAACGAGCCAGGCATTGTTCGGCCTTGGCCTCGGTGCGGCCCCACACCAGCACGCGTGGTGCCCGTTCGGCCAGCACGCGCAGTCCGCTGCCGGAGGACAGGCCGGTGCCGATCCAGTGCACGGTCTTGCCGGCGGGTATCGCGTCAGACATGGGTGCTCTCCGTTTCCAGGCCGTTCGCTTCGCATGCCTCACGGAAGACCCGCAGGCAGCGCTGCCACGGCAACCCGGGTTCCGCCAAGGTGAGCAGATGGGGCGTCAACTCGGCCGAGAAGGCGACGCCGGCCTCCTCGGGCAGCAGCGACGGCAGGTTGTCGATGGCGATGATCCCCAGGGGGGCGCCGACGTCGGTCGACAGGCGTACCGGATCGTGCCATTCGGTGATCCGGTCGTAGATGGGCAGGACGTTGTTCCGCGAGGTGACGTCGCACGTGACGTCCGCGATCAGGGACAGTCGGCGAGGCCCCTGGCGCAGCAGGTCGGTGGTCACGAACGGGGGCGTCGGGGCGGTCACCAGGACGGTGTTGACGAGGATGTCGTGATCGAGCAGCGCCGCGTGGTCGAGCGAGGCGGTCTCGGCGACGTCCCAGCAGGTCGGCTCGATCCCGGCGATCGCCAGTGCGTCCCGGGCCCCGCGTCCGCATCGGCCGAGGGCGCCGACGACCAGGACCTTCGCCGGTGTGCGGGTGGCGGACGCGCGCAACTCCCGGTCCAGGGCCGGCTTCGCCAGCGGACGCAGCGGGCGGGCGAGGCGGCCCCGATGCTGCAGCACCGCGAGCGCGGCACCCACGTATCCGGCCCAGTAGCCGAAGGCGGCGAGCCGGCGCCCGTCCGCGTCGGTGAGGTACTCCAGGTCGAGCAGCGCACCGCCGCCGGCGGCGAACCGGCCCAGCAGCGCCGCAGCGTCGCGCTGGCCCTTGTACGCGTGACCGAAGTACACATGCCGATGCACCAACTCCGCCGGTTCGTGCGGTAGTTCCTTCAGGCCGACGATGAAGTCGGTCGCCGGGGCGTCGCGCCAACCGCCCGCCTCGGCGGCGATGCAGCCGGCGTCGAGGTAGTCCGCGATCGGGAAGGCCCGCTGCGGGGAGTGCTCGACGGTCAGCGCGACGCCGCTTCGGACCAGGAGCGCGGCGTCGGCCGGCACGATCGGAGCCCGCCGCTCGCTCTCGCGCACTTCGTGTCGCATCGTGATCCTGAGGTCGGCCATCGGTCTCCTGGGATCGGCCATGTGGTGCCCTCCGCTTGCCGGTTCGAGATTGCGCGTGCGCCGGGCTCAGATGACCAGCTCGGCCATCGTGTCGTCGTCGGAGTCGTCGGAGTCGACGGAGTCGTCGGAGCCGTCGGAGTCGTCGGAGTCGCTGGAGCCGCTGGAGCCGCTGGAGCCGTCGGATTCGGCGGCGGATATCCGCTTCAGCATCGGCTGTTCGAGGAAGTACGCGAACGACGCGTAGCCCCGCCAGATTCGGTGCCACTGCGCTGCCACCGCCGCCTCGCCCACGGTGCGCCGCACCCGGTCGAGGTAGCCGACGATGATGTCGGCGGCCTGTTTGGCGTGTCCGGCGGAGAAGTTGTCGATGGTCAGGTGCGCCTGCTCGTAGCAGTCGTCGATACCGTGATGGCGCAGCTTCTGTAGCTCGTGCAGCCGCATCTCGCCGGAGCCGAACATCTCGATCGCGAGGTTGTAGCCGAGGATCTCGTTGTGGAACCGATCCGGGAACAGGCACATGCACAGCTGTTGGATGGCGAACCCGTAGAGGTCGTCCGGAAGTTCGTTCTGTTCGATGAACGCCTCGTCGCGAATGTGCGGCAGTTCGAGACCCACGCTGGCCAGGACCCGGTGGGTCAGCGTGATGTGGTTCTTGCGCAGGTCGCCGTTGCCCATCTCGTCCGCGTAGATCGCGAACAACATGTCGTCGCTCTCCCGCTCGTCGCGGCCGAGATTGCCGAGCCGGTGCAGCCAGGCGCCGTCGATCAGATAGGTGAGGTAGTACGTGGATTGCCGGAAGATCACCTCGTCGCGGTCCGGGATCTCGCGCAGCGGCTCGTACGGATCGACCAGCTTCTCCCAGTAGACCCGCTCCGCCCGCTCGTACAGCGCCTGGGCGCTGTAGTCGAACCAGGTCGCGTCGGTGTATCTGCCGCCGGCGCCGTGCACGAAGAGGATCTCCGCATCCTCGAAGCAGCGTTGCGCCCGCTCGGCCGCCATCGGAAGGGTGTTGGCGAAGTTCTCGATGTTGACCAGGCGATGGAACAACTCGCGATGATCGCGTGGTTCGGCCTCGGCGAGCACCACGTCGGCGGGCGCACTGCGCGCGATGGCGGCCTGCCGGCGGCCGGCCGGCCCGTCCCCGGCGGTGTTGGACCCGATCTCGATCGCCGGCCGCTCGCCCGCCTGTACGCTCACCGCCCAGGCCCGGAAGGTCGCCGCCTCCCGCTCGTCGAAGATTCCGAACATCGGCCCGCCGAATCGCATCGCGTCGACGAGCCGGCAACTGCCGTCGCCGGGCCCGCGCAGGTACGGCGATTCGCGGAGATCGCCCAGGAACCGGACCGGGTCGATCCGGGCGGCGCCGAAGACCTCGGACAGCAGTTCGCCACCGACCCGGACGCCGCCGTGCTGTCGGCCGGCCAGTGGCGCGTGTCGCGCGATGATCTGTGCGACCCGGGCTTCGAGTGTGAGCCCGGCGTACCAGGCGCCGAGTTCGGCGAGCATCGCGATGTGCTCGCGCTCCAGGTCGAGTGTCAGACGCACGGCCGCGTACAACCGGCGCCGAGCCGCGGGGCCGGCGAGCGCCAGGTGTTCGGCCAGGGTCTCGCGCAGCACCGGTTCGGACAGCAGCGGCGGGGTGCCGGTCAGCAGGTCGTCGGTGCCCAGTGCCTGGAAGGTGTAGTGCACGCCCGAGACCTCGGGCAGGAAGTTGGCCGGCAGCCGGGACAGGGCCAGGTAGAAGCAGCCGTGCAGCGCGGTGAGCGGGCGGGCCCGGGCCTGGTCCAGGAAGTCGGCGGCGGCGATCTCCGGCAGGTGGATTCCGGCCTGTTCCAGTGCGCGGCGCCGCAGCCGCGCCTGCCCCTGCCGGGCGTTGCCGGTGCCGCGCAGGGTCAGGTGCTGGGCGAAGAGCCGGTTGACCACGATCGAGGGTTGGGTCGCCGGTTGCGAGACGGTGTCCAGCCAACACCCGGCCGGCATGGCCAGCGGGGCCCGTTGGCGCAGGACGGCTTCGCGCGGTTCCGGATCGAGGTGGGTCAGCGCGTCGATCGTCGCGGCCGATTCTGCGCGGGCCCGGCGTACTCGGGCGGCGATCGCATCGGCGTCCGCCTCCGCCTCCGCCTCGGCTTCCGCGTCGCCGGGCGTGTCCGCCGGGACGCCCATCGCGCCGCCCATCGCGCCGCCCGTCGCGCCGCCCGCCGGGCCGAGGAAGGCCTCGATGACGCGTCGCGCGATCAGCAGGGTCGACTCCGACTCCTGGTCGCGTAAGAGCCGCCGGTACAACTCGTCCGGCTCCGCGAGCACGGCCGCCGCCGCCTCGTCCCAGGCGGCGCGGCCGAACTCGAAGGATCGGTGCGGCAGCGCGTCGACGGTGTCCGGAAGCACGAAGGGGACGAAGGCGCGACCGCGGTCCGGGGTGTTCGGTGCGGTGGTCATGCGGGATCTCCTGCTCGGGTGTCGTCCGGTGTCATGCGCGGGCCCGGCGCAGCAGCACTCCGATCCGTTGACCGGGGACGCCGGCGGCCAGCATGTAGTGGCGGTCGGGTTCCACATGCCCCGCCGCGGCCCGGTCGACCAGGTTGATCAACGGGTCGGCGGCGAAGCAGTGCCCGATCCGGGTGATGTTGTCCAGGTGGAGCTGGGCCGGGGTGAAACCGGCCTGCCGCTCCTTCATCACGACCACGGGTTTGAAGATGTTCGCGTGCATCAGGCCCGCGACATCGCCGAGTTTCATGCCCGCAGGGGTGAGCAGGCGGTCGTTCACCGTGCGGGCGAGATCCGAACTGATCTCGTTGGCGTGGGCCAGCGAGCCGCGGTCCTGGGCGCTTGCGCACGCGAGGATTCGGTAGCCGCCCTCGATCTCGCCCTCGGCCGCGACCAGGCAACTCGCCGCCCCGTCGCTGAACAGCGCGTAGCCGGCCACCCGGTCGTCCTCGTGCGCGGCACGGTCGGTGGTGACCACCAGCACCCGTCGGTAGCGACCGGCGTCGACGAACGCGGTCGCCGTGTCGAGCGCGGCCAGCAGGTTCACGCAGCGGTTCAGGTTCTGTCCGTAGAACGGGATGTCGCCCAGACCCGTCTCGGTGAGGAAGGTCTCCATGAAGCTGCCGTGACCCTCCGGGGGCCCGGGAATCCGAGTGGAGCACAGCACGACCGCGTCCACCTCGGACGGGTCGGTCGCCGCGGCCCGCATGGTCGCGATCGCGCTCTCGGCCGCCAGCGCCTCCAGGCTGCGCTCGGTCCGGCGGACGTTGCCCCACCCCCACAGGTCGGGTGCCGGCGCCATCCGTAACTCCTCGGCGCGCGCGCTCAGATTGGCGATTCCGGTGTGGTGGACCTCGTTCTCGCCCAGGACGTAGCCGGGCCCGTGCAGATACGCCGCGGATGTGCTCACGAGCGCTCGCCCGTCGCCGGCTCGGACATCAGCGCGTTCAGTTCGCCGTAGGGCACGGCCTGCTCGGCGAAGGCGAACGTCCCGTGCTCGTGGACCTCGCGGGCCGCCCGCAGGAAGCCGCCGATCGCGGCTCGGGCGAACGCCGAGCCGAGGCTGATCCGCCGGGCCCCGCACGCCGACAACTCGGCGACCGACAGCGCCGGGCCGACCCCCGCGAGCACGTTCACCGGCTTGTCGAGCGTCGAACACACCGTGCGGATCGCCTCGACATCGGGCAGGCACGGCGCGTACAGGACGTCGGCGCCCGCCGTCTGGTACGCCTGAAGGCGCGCGACGGTGTCCTTGAGATCGTCCCGGCCGTACAGGAAGTTCTCGGCCCGCGCGGTCAGTGTGAACGGGAACGGCAGTGCCCTGGCCGCGGCCACGGCGGCGGCGACCCGTTCCACCGCGACCTCCACCGGCAGGATCGGATCCCGGGGATCGCCGGTGGCGTCCTCGATGGAGGCGCCGACGAGACCGGCCTCCGCTGCCAGTTCGATCGTGCGGGCGATCTCCTCGTCGGATGTGCCGTAGCAGCTCTCCAGGTCGGCGCTGACCGCCGCCGGCGTCGCGGCCACGATCGAGCGCGCGTTGTCCAGCGCCTGCTCGCGAGCCAGCAGGTTCACGCCGTCCGAGCGGCCGAGTGAGAAGGCCAGGCCGGCGCTGGTGGTCGCGAGCGCGGTGAAGCCGAGCTGCGACAACAGGCGGGCGCTGCCCGCGTCCCACGCGTTCGCCACGACGAACGCCCGATCGCCCTCGTGTGCCTTCCTGAAGGAGACGCCCCGTCGATACTGGTCTGCCGGGTCGAGCCGCATTGCCATTCCTTCCGATTCGATGCCGTCGGATCGCTTCCGGATCGTTTTCAGTGGTGCGGTACTAGATCACTTCGATGTGCTGGTCGGCCCGAACGCCGGCCAGCAGCAGGTCGATCACCGCGGACGGGCCCTTGTCGCGAAAGTGGAAGTGGCCGCCGTCGACCCAGTGGCACGCGGGCGGTGTCGCGCATTCCCGGTTCCACAGCGCCAACTTGTCCGCGTCCAGGTAGGCGTCGTCCCGGCCGGCGATCAGGGTGACGCCAACGGTCAGTGGAGGCGCCGGACGGTATCGGTATCCGGCGGCCATGCGAAAGTCCGCGATCACGCCGGGCAGCAGCAGGTCCAGCAGATCCTCGTGGGCCAGCACCTCGGGCGGGAGGCCCTCGAAGAATTGCAGCGCCTCGGCGAACTCCCGGCCCTCCAGCGCGGCGAGATCGCACACCCGTTGCGAGGGTGCCAGCGAGGGGGCCGAGACGCCGGAGACGAACAGCCGGCGCAGCGCGGGCAGATCCCGCAGCCGGCGTGCGGTCTCGAACGCGACGAGACTGCCCAGGCTGTGCCCGAACAGGTAGACCGGCCGTGCGTGCTCGGCTCCGCCGTCCCGGGCCACGATCGCGGCTGCCGCGCCCCGGGCGAACTCGGCCAGTGTGGGTCGCGGTTCGCGGGCCCGGTGGGCTCGACCGGGCGGGCACACCGCGACCAGCGCGGCCTCGTCGCCCAACTCGTCCTGCCAGGCCAGAAACGAGCGGGAGTCGCCGCCCGCGTGCGCGAAGCAGTAGATGCGCGGGACGTGCGCGGCGGCGTCGGTGCGTGAGACGAACCAGCCGGTGTCGTCCGCGGATACGGATACGCTCACGTCGTTGCCTCCGCCGGCTTCGGCACCGGAATCGTCCCGGGGGCGCGCAGCGTGAAGGAGTGTGTGCGGTTGTGCGCCGGATCGCCCGGGCGTACGTGCAACTCGCCCAGGTCCGGCCGCATCACGACGGCGGCCACCGTGCGCTCCCGGCGGATGTCGCCGTTGCCCTGGACTCGGATCGGCGCCGTCGACAGCAGTGCGAAGTGCTCCTCGACCCCGGCATCGGCCGGCAGCGCGGCCACACGCGTGGTGCAGGTGTCCAGCCGCTGCCGGGAGAAATTGCGTGCGAAGACGTTGAGTTCGTCGTGGGCGAGGAAATCGGGGTGCAGGAAGTGATTGGTGTGCACGCTCACCTCGGCCTCGGTGACCCGCTGTTGGTCCCCGAGGATCTCCACCCAGGCCGTCTTGCGGGAATCGCACAGCACCAGGTTGCGTGAACTCGCGGGCCTGAGGCCGCCCAGGATCCGCACCGCCTCGTCGACGTCGGCGGCGCTGTCCAATAGGTGCCGGATGGCGAGATAGGGCGGCAGACCCGGGCGCCACTCGCCGCCCAGCACCAGGTTGAGGCCCACCGCGAGACCGTCGCTGTTGACGCCGAGGTAGCCCAGGAGCCCGCCGAAGCCGAGCACGAGCACCCGGCGCGGCGAACCGGACCGGGCGATGTGCAGCACGCAGATTTGATCGTCGAGATCCCCGTTGAGGTCGACGGTCTGGGCCAGCACCGGGCCGGCGGCGCCGCGTCGGGCGTACGTCGTACAGTCACCCATGGTCGGTATTCGATGATATCCCATGATTTCCCGCCGCAGCTGCAACAACAACGCCTCGTCGGCGCTCAGCCCCGCACCCTCGGCCAGGCCGTGCAACTCCTGTGCCAGCAAGGGCGTCTGGGTCTCGATCTCGGCCCGGTAGGCGTCCAGCGTGGGGCGCAGCGCGGCCAACGACACCGGGCCCGACACGATCCGGTCCAGTCGGGTGAGCCCGTCGTCGAGGAAGCCGCGCAGGCTCTCGGCCCGCGCGACGCCGTGCTGCCGGCCGCATGCGAAGGCGTCGCCGCAAACCCGTACGAACGGCACGTGCGGCGTGTCGGCGTCCGTGGTCATCCGGTCCCCTCCGGCCGGGTCACCTTGGCCCGGGAGAGCAGCTGCTCGCGGATCGAGGGCCATTCGGCGCGCAGCACGCTGTAGTAGATCGCGTCGCGGCGCCGACCACCGGGCATCGGGTTGAAGCTGCGCAGCACGCCCTCCTCGGTGGCGCCGATGTTGCGCAGTCCGGCGCGGGCCTGGAGGTTGAGCACGTCGGTCTTGAACTCCACCCGCTCCGCCCCCAGTTGTTCGAACGCATGAGCCAACATGAGGAACTTCGCCCAGCGGTTGATGCCTTGACCGCGGAACTCGGCGCCCAGCCAGGACCAGCCGATCTCCAGGCGCCCGGCCGGCTCGACGATGGCGCAGAAGCTCATGCTGCCCGCCGAGCGGTCCGTGCGCTTGTCGATCACGTTGTAGACGACCCGCAGGCCGGCGGCCTGGTCGGCCAGCGCCGCATCGAAGAACGCGTCGAACTCGGCGTCCGTCGCGATGATCTGCACGAAGTAGCGCCAGATCTCCAGGTCCATCGCCTGCTTGCGCAGCCCCTCGCGGTCCTGTGGCGCGATCGGCCGCAGCAGGACGTGCTCGTTCTCCAGCGTCGTCGACGCGGTCTCCACCCAGCCCATCTCAGGCCGCCCTTCCGGCGTGGCGCGACAGCGCCTCGGTCACATCGCGCAGCGTGCTCATGGCCGCCACGTCGGGTTCGGTGAAGCTGGACAGGTCCACTCCGGCATCGTCGCAGGCGGACATGAGGAACAGGACCTTGTTCAGCGAGGTCAACCCGTAGCCGCCGACCATGTCCTCGTCGAGGTCGATGTCCGCCGGGTCGACGGCGGTCTCCAGGACCCGGGCGAGGTTCTTCCTGGCCACGGTCTCAATCTCGGACTGCATGGATGCTTCCCTGGTTGTCGTGGATCCGCGAGCGGTAGGTGTCGTGGATGCGCCCGCGCCTGGGCTTGAGCTGAGAGGTGAGCAGCCCGTTTTCGACGCCGAACCCCGGGTGCGCCACCACGACGTAGCGAATCTGCTCGTCCGCGCCGAACGCCGCGTTGGTCCGGGCCAGTTGCTCGGCGATGGCCTGCTCCTCGGCCGGTCCGACCGGCTCGACGGCGGGCGAGACCACGGCGACGAGATGGGTCTGCGTCGGGCAGAACACCACACACTCCTCGATCGCCGGGCTGATCTTCATGTGTTCCTCCAGCGGCCGTACGGCGATCTTCCGGCCGTTGTCCAGCACGATCACGTCGTCCGCACGGCCGTGGATGTAGAGGAAGCCGTCCTCGTCGAGCCGGCCGATGTCGTTGGTGCGGACCGTTCCGTCCGCGGCGAACACACGTTCCGAGACACCGGGCGGCGCCTGCTCGTAGCCTCGGCACACCGGGTGCTCGGCGCGCACGTGGATCACACCCTCGGCATCCAACAGCACCTGTTTGCCCGGCAGTACCCGCCCGACGCTGCCCTCCCGGTGCGCGCCGGGGTGGTTCTTGGCGACGATGCAGGTCTCGTTGAGCCCGTAGCCCTCGAAGATGGGCAGCCCGGCGTCGGTGAAGAAGCGCAACGTGCCGGCGGCGGCCGGCGCCGAGCCGGTCCACAGGTAGCGGATGCGGTCGCCGAACAACTGCCGGACGGCGTCGCGGCGCGCACCGTCCTCGTCGCCGCCCGCGGCGTCGCCCATCCGAGCCTGGATGTGCTTCCTGGCACTCTCGAAGAACCCCGGCACGCCCATCACCACCGTCGGCCGGATCAACCGGAGCGCGGGAAAGGCGGACTCGTACGTGCAGATGGTGACGTCGTGGCCCCACCGCAGCGCGGAGTACGTCCAATACCGCTGCTGCACCACCGACAACGGCAGGAACACGAGCAGGTTGTCGTCGGCGCCGTGCGCGAACATCTCCTGCACGGCCCGCAGGTCGTCGTCCACGCTGCCGACGCCCGCGGTGAGCGTCTTGGGCTCGCCGGTACTGCCCGAGGTGAGTTTCAACGACAACACGTCGTCGGGCGAGTACACGATCGGTTCGAGCACCTCCCCGGGACGGGGCCGCTCAGCAGCCGGGCCCACCTCGCCCAGCGACCTGCTGCCGGGCGCGGTGGGAGCACCGTCGGTGAACAGCACGCTCAGGCGGTAGCGCTCGCACAGACCGGTGTCCGTGTCGAACTTGGCCGGGTCGAAACCCACGCTCACCGCGCCCAGGCGGATCGCCGCCAGGTCCAGGAGCATCCATTCGAGACAGTTCGCAGCCAGGATGCCGATCCGGTCGCCCCGGCCGATGCCCAGCTCGCGCAACCACAGCGCGAGCCGACCGGCGCGGGCGTGGAAGTCGGTCAGTTCCACGGTCTCGATCCCGCCGAGGCGGAAGAAGGAGATGTGGTGTCCGGGGGAGGGGGCCTGCGCGACGAGGCGATTGATCACCGAGTCGGTCATGTCGCGTCCGCCTCCTTCCCGCTCGTCCCGGCCTTGCGGTCCCTGTCGGCGAGACTTCGCTCGATGTGCGTCGCCATGGCCCGCACCGTGTCCACCTCCGGCAGTCGGTCCAGCGTGATGGTCAGGCCGAACTGCTTGCGCACCCCGGCGAGGATGCGCGCGGCCACCAGCGAATCGCCGCCCAGGTCGTACAGCGGGCGGGTGACGTCCAGGTCCACGTCCGCGATCCGCAACAACCTCGCCCACAATCCGGTGATCCGCAGTTCCAACTCCGAGTCGGCGGCGGTGGGCGCGGCGGAGGACGGCGCGACGGCATCCGCCGCGGCCGTCAATCTCACCCGGTCCACCTTGCCGTTGCGGGTCAGCGGGAGGCCCGCGTGCCAGTGCACGGCGGCCGGGATCATGTATGGCGGCAGATGCCGGCGCAGCGCCTCGCGCACCGCCTCGACGCCCGGGCGGCTGTCGCCGGTCGGGACGAGATGGGCGATCAACCGGTCGCCGCGGACGCCGCTTTGCCGGGTGACCACCGCCCGCTCCACGGCAGCCAACGCCACCAGCCGAGTCTCCACCTCACCGGCCTCGATGCGATAACCGTTGACCTTGATCTGGAAGTCGCCGCGGCCGAGGATGTCGATCTCGCCGTTCGGCAGGTAGCGACCCAGATCCCCGGTGCGGTACAGGCGTTCGCCGCGCATCGGATCGATGACGAAGCGCTCGGCGGTGAGCGTGTCGTCGCCCCAGTACCCGCGGGCCAGGCCGACCCCGGCGGCCCAGATCTCTCCGGTGACCCCGTCGGGCAGGTCGCATCGGTGTTCGTCCAGGACGTACGCCCGGTTGTTCGCGTTCGGCCGGCCGTACGGGATGCTCCGCGAGCCGTCCTCGTCCTTGCCGATCGGGTGCAGCACGTTCCAGATCGTGGTCTCCGTCGGACCGCCCAGCGAGACGATCTCCAGATCGGGCTTGAGCCTGCGCAGGTCGGCGGGCAGCGTCGGGGGGATGCGATCCCCGCTCATCATCACCAGGCGCAGCGAGTTCAGCGCATCCGTGCCGTCCGCCGTCGCCTGGTCCCGCAGCAGCGACACGATTGCCGGAACCGAGTTCCACACGGTCACGCCGCCGTCCTGGCACAACTGCAGCCAGTGCGCGGGGTCGCTCGCCTTGTCCGCGTCCGGCAGCACCACCGCAGCGCCCGCGCACAGCGCGCCGAAGACGTCGTAGACGGACAGGTCGAAGTTGAACGCGCTGATCCCGAAGAACCGGTCCCGCGGCCCGACTCCGAACCGCGCGTTGCAGTCGGCGACCACGTTGGCCACGCTCCTGCGGCTGACCATCACGCCCTTGGGCTCGCCGGTGGTCCCGGAGGTGTACAGGACGTAGGCCAGGTGTTCGTCGTCCGCGCCGCCGGGCACCGGGCGCGGATCGGGCACCGGGCCGGGCGGAAGCGGGCCGTCCGGGTCGAGCACCAGGACCTCGCGTCCCGGGTCGTCGCCGTCCCGCGCCGCGGCCGGGTCGGTCAACACCAAGCGGGCTCGCCCGTTGGTGAGCATGTACTGCCGACGCGACGCCGGAAGCGCGGCGTCGACCGGCAGATAGGCGGCACCGGCCAGCATCGTGGCGAGAATCCCGACGATCTGCGCGGGGCCGCGGTGCAGTACGAGCCCGACCGGTTCGTCTGGACCCACCCGCCGGGCCCGCAACCAGGCGGCGGCGTGTGCGGCACGTGCGTACACATCCGCGTAACTCAGCGTCCCGGCCGAGGTGAGCACGGCCGGCGCGGCCGGCTCGCGCTCCACGTTGGCCAGGAACGCGTCCGTCAACATCCCGGGCGAAGGCAGCGCCGCGGCCGTGGCGTTGGCCGCCCGGCGCCGTTCGCGCTGGTGCTCGGGAAGCAGGTCGAACGTTTTCGCCGACCACGCCGAGTCGCCCAGGAGGGCGTCGAGCAGCCGTTGGTAGCCCGACACCAGGTCTTCGACCAGCCCGTCCGGAAACAGCCCGTCGACGCTGTCGAACTGCACCACCACGCCGCCGTGTTGTTCGAAGGCGGAGGTGTCGAGCCAGACCTGCGGCGTCTGACTCGAGGTGTACACCTCGGGACCGAAGAGTTCCAGGGCCGAACCGTCGATGTCGGCGTGCACGTAGCCGAGCGCGCTGTTGAACGTGTACGGCATCTGCCCGCGTGCCGCGCCGTCGCCGCGGCGGGCCAGTTCGCGCATCACCTCGATGCCGGTGAAGTGCCGGTTGTCCAACTCCTGGCGCAGCCTGGCCTGGAGGGCCCGTGCCCGGTCGAGGAAGGTGGTGTCACGGTCCACGGCGACCTCGACGAGCATCGTCTCGCAGAAGTTGCCGAGGGCGTCGAAGATGCGCGGGTGGATCGGCGGGCGGTTCGCCACGGTGGTGTTGACGGTGAACCGCGAACCGGCGCCCCACGCCGCGAGGGTGTCCGCGTAGACGGCGAACAGCAGTGCCGAGGGGGTGAGTCCGGCCGCGGCCGCCCGGGCCTTGAGCACCGTCCAGGACGGTTCGGCCAGCCGGGCGAAGTGCGCCGAGAAGCGGGGGGCGACGATCGAGGACGGGCTGGTGCGCAGCGGCAGGTCCGGATACGGGGCGAGGTCGTCCAGCCGGTCCAGCCAGTACCTGCGGGCCCGCTTGGCCGGGGCACGGGTGCGCGCGGCCTCCAGGGCCGCGACGTAGGCCGCGAAGGAAGCCTCCCCGAGCGGGTCCGAGGTCTCGGCGGCATCGGTGTCCGGATCGGCGTCGGACCGGTAGGCGGACCACCACTCCCGGAAGAACAGAAACATGCTGATCGCGTCCAGGATCAGCCCGTCGTGGTCGACGTGCAGCACCATGCGGTCGTCGGCCAGGATCGTCACGTCCGCCGTCAGCAGTGGGGCCCGGTCGGCGGGCAGCATGCGATGCGAGCGCGACTCCCGTTCGGCGAGCCGGTGTTCGTGCCGCGCGGACTCGGACGCGCCGCGCACGTCCAGCCGCCCGATGCGTACGTCGACGGCGTCCTCTTGGACCTGTCGGCCGTCGGCGGTGAAGCGGGTCCGCAACGCGCCGTGTCGCGCCACCACCGCGCGCAGTGCCCGCTCCAGGCGGTCGATGTCCCAGACGCCCTCGATCTCGTGGTAGACGTGGCTGGCCACGTTGCCGATCTCGACGTGCTCGCCGCGGCCGACCAGGTAGCTGCGCTGCAGGTCGGTCGGGGCGAAGCCGTCCGGCGCGTCGAGGTGGGCGATCAGTTCGGCCTTGTGCGCCTTGATCAGGCGCAACAGATCGGCGTCCATGCGCTCGCGCGGCCCCTGCAGGCGCAGATCGGTGCCGGCGGCGGTGATGGTCAGACCCCTCGCCTCGATTTCGCGCAGAACCTGCATGTGGCTCACGCGCGAACCTCCGCGTGTGCGGCGACCACCTCGGGGTCCAGGCCCCGCTCGATGAGCGCGCTCAATTCGGCGACGGTGTGCGCGCCGAGCAGGTTTTCGATCGAGACGTCGGCGTCGACCTGCTCGGTGAGCCGGTACTGCAGGGCGATGGCCTGGAGCGACTCCATGCCGAGCAGCACGAGCGACTTGTCGTGGACGGGCTCGTCGTCCGGCAGACGCAGGAGCTCACGCACCAGGCCGCTGAACCACGGGAGCAACGGCGACGACGGCTGCCGGCCCGGGGTCCGGTTGGTCTCGTCCGGGTTCGATGCCCGGTCCGGGGGCTGCTCGGATGCCTCCGGAGCCGCGAAGAAGACCCGGCCGGTCAGGTCGACGGCGGTGCCGGCGGGCAACAGGTCGACCGAGGTCGGCCATCGGGTGGGCGCAGGTCCGCCGAGGGCGGCCGAGAGGCGGTTCGCGAACCTCGGCATCACCGGCGCGACGCACGTGGCCAGCAGCCGCGCGGCCGCGAGTTCGAGGGCGATCGTGGTGCGCGCCTCGTCCTTCCAGGTCGCGACCTCGGCGGCGGGGGCCTGGCGCCTCGCGAACGTCGTGACGTCCTCGACGATGCCGTTCAGCAGCTCGGCGGCACGGTTGAGCGAGAAGCCGTCCTGGCCGAGAGCGCCGGTCAGCGCCGAGCGACGCCCCTCCAGCCGGGCCAGGAAGGCCGCGTGTTCGGGTCGCCATACACCCGCGTCCGGCGCGGCGCCGCCGTGCCGCTTGGCGACCCGATCACCCAGGTCGTTCAGCCAGTGTTGCCAGCCGCCGACCAGCGTGTCGCGGACGAAGGACTCGTACGCGTCGGGTGCGAAGCTGGTGCGTCGGCCCTCGGGGCGGGTCAATGCCAGGTAGAAGCGGATGGAGTCGACCGTGCGCGGATTGAGCACGTCCTTGCCCCAGATGGCGTGACCGCGGCTGGTGGAGAACTTGCTGTCCTCCAGCAGGTAGAACTCGTTGATGTGGTAATCGATGTCCGGACTCCACTGCGGATGAGCGATGCGGTAGAGCGCCGGGATGAACATCGGGTGGAAGAAGCTGCCGTCCGAACCCAGGAAGTGCACGATCTTCCAGTCGGCATCGGGTGCGTCCGCGTCCCAGTCCCGGCCCAGATCCCGGCCGAGCGCGCCGATGCCGTACAGGATGCTGAAGGCGTAGTCCAACCAGGACCAGATGACCTGGCCCGGCACATCGGACTCGGCGGGTGCGACACCCCATTCGGCCGGGTGCGTGAGCGGGATGTCCAACCGCTCGCGGTGGGCCAGCCGTTCGGCCAGTTCCTGCACCGCGGCCGGGACCCGCCCGAGCCGGTGGTGCTCGGTGATCTCCTTCCCGAGTTCGTGCAGCGGGAGGGTGTAGCGGGTGATCGCACCCTCGCGGGGCGCGACATCGGACCCGGCCGAGCGCGGCCCGATCAGGTCGGTGCAGACGTTGGGTTCCAGGCACGCCTCGCACACGTTCCCGCCGCTTTCGCTGCCGCAGGCGGGGCAGTCGCCGCTGACGCCCGACTCGTACAGATACTCCCCGGTGTCGGCGGCGAACAGTGCGATGCCCTCCCGGGGCGCCACGACGCCCGAGGCGGTCAGCCGGGAGAAGAACGCGCGCAGGGCGGCCGGGTAGTCGGCGTCCCGACTGGTCGCGGTGTACCGGTGTACGTCGATGTCCATCAGTTCGAGGGTGGCCAGGATCTCGGCGCTGTAGTGCGCGGCGGTCTGTGCCGGGGTCCGACCCTCGCGACGCGCGGCGGCCACGACGTAGTTCTGGTAGTCGTCGCTGCCGGTGATGTGCCAGGCCTCGGCGCCGAGCATGCGCTGATGGCGGACGAAGACGTCGGCGCCGAAGAACGGGCCGGACAGGTGTCCCAGGTGCAGGTCCCCGTTGGGGGTCGGCGCGGAGGAGAAGACGAACAGCGGGCGCTTGCCGAAGCCTCGGTGCCCGGTGTCGTTCGCCGCGTGTACCGCGCGTACGCCGTCGCGCCAGTAGAAGCTGACGAAGAGTAGAGGGGTGTCGCCGGTGTTGTGCACCGAATGTGTCTCGAACGGCTCGAACCGGGCGATGGAGGAGGCGGAGACCGGATGGCGTTCGCCGTCGACGGTCAACTCGCCCGTGCCCGCGACGAACACCCACGTCTCCGTCTCGTCGTGCTGGTGCGCCTCCGAACGGGCGCCGGGCGCGACGTCGATCCAGGTCGCGCCCACACCCGCCGGTGCCGCGGAGCCCTCCTCGACGGCGACCACCTCGACGCCCTGCGCGGCGGATCGGCCATCGGTGCCGTAGGTGCTGATCTTCACTACCGACTCCTTTGCTTCGCCGGCGCGTGCGGCGGCTTGGGGGGCAGGTGCAGCAGGTCCGCGGCTTCCGCCGCGATCGCCGGGGCGAGCCGGTAGCCGGAGCCGTTGGCGGCGCCCGCGAAGACGACGTGTCCGCCGTCGAGTACGCGCACCTCCGGTTCGCCGGTGATGCTGTACGCGTCACAGAACACGCGGCCCGAAACGCATCGTCGGGCCGACTCGGGGGCGTGCCGGCGCAGACTCGCGTGCGCTTCGTCGACGTCGTCGGGAGACAGTCCGTCGACCGCTTCGTCGGGATCGACGTCCCAGGTCGTGCAGGTGTAGCTGAACAGCCAGTGCCCCGGTTCGTGCAGGGGCAGCAAAAAGGCGTCCTCGTCCTGGAAGACCACAGCCCGGTCGGCCCGGGTCGGGACCCGGTCGATGTGCAGGGCGACGATCTTCTTGACCCGGGCGCCGAGCGGGGCGACCAGTTCGCGCCAGGCGGGGTCGGCGACCCAGGGGCCCGGCGCGAGGACCACCCGCCCCGCGATCAGCGTCTCGCCGGTGCCCAGACGCAGCTCGACGTGACCGGTGCGGGCATCGTCTTCGTCCGCGCCCGGGCCTTCGGCGCCGGGGTCCCGCCGGCCGATCGTGCGCACGGCGTCCACCCGGACGCCCTCGCGCAGGGTCACCCGGGAACGCAGCTCACGGGTGAGGTCCCGGACCAGCGCGTACACATCGGCGTACTGACCGCCTCGGCAGTCCCAGATCTGCGCGTTCTCGGGAAGGCGCAGATCGGGCCGGCCGGTCGGCTCGTGGCCGGACAGCGTGTGGACGCGGGTCAGTTCGGCGCTGTCGAGGTAGATCTCGCGCAGTCGCGGCGCGCTCGTGGGCGACGCCACCACCGACATGGGCACCGGGTAAATCGGCAGCTCGGGGGCGTCGGCCTTGAGCCCGGCGTAGTAGTCCTGGCTGTACCGCGTCATCCGCCGCACACGCTCCGTCGCACCGCGCGGGCAGTGCAGACCCGCCGATCGACGGCTCGCGCCGGTGCCGGCCGTGTCCCGATCCAGGAGCACGACCGATGCCTGCGGTGCGCGTGCGGTGATCTCCCGAGCGACCAGGCAACCGACGATACCGGCGCCGACGACGGCCACGTCGGTGCGGCCGGGAGTCACAGACCGTCCAGTTCGTCGGCCGGCGGTTTGGCCGACCACTCCACGAACGAGGGCAGTTGCTCGTCGGAGCCCACGCCGAGGATCCGGTCGAGGATCCGGCGGCTGCGCCATGCGGTCAGGCTCAGGTTGGGATCGGCCAGGCCGCGCTGCCCGCGGGCAGCGTTCTGCATGAAGATCAGGCGATCGCGAGGCCCGTCCCACAGCACCGCGAAATCCTGGTCGATGCGGTACTCGTCGCCCTCGCGCTCCAGCCGGTTCTCGATCGGTGCGAGGAAATCCGTCGGCGCCGGACGAAATCCCGTCGCCCAGACGATGGCATCCACATCCACGTACTCGGCCACGCCCGGCCGGTCGTTGTGGCCCAGCCCGATGGTCCAGCCGCCGGACTCGTTGCCGGTCACGTCGGTCACGCCACGGTTGGGAAGCAGGGCCAGCAGGTCGTGCGCCCCGGCGATGAAGCGGTGCTCGTAGCAGCGCTGGTAGATGTCCCGCAGCGTCGATTCGGAGATTCCGTCGCTGCTCAGCACGTTCCGATTGTTGAGCGACTCGCGGACTGTCCGGTCCAGACCGGAGAAGTATTCGGAGTAGCTCGGTACGTAATACTCGTTCGTGAACGGAGAGTCGTCGATGGGGAAATAGTTTCCGCGTCGTGATACCCAGGTCACCCGCCTGGGCAATTCCTGGAGCGGCCGGGATATCAGATCCAGGAACGCCTCCGCCCCGGACTGGCCGCCACCGACCACCGCGACCCGCTTGCCCGCCAGGCCGGTGCGGGTCCCGTCGATGAAGTCGGAGACGTGGAACTGGGTGTCGCCGAGCTTGTCCCGGGCCTGTTCCGGGACCCAGGGCCTGGTGCCGACGCCGACGCAGATGTTGTCCGCGGTCACGGTGCGACGGCTGGTGTGCACGACGAAGGATCCATCGAATTCGACGGTGAGCACCTTTTCGCCGAAGACTATGTTCTCGTTGCGCCGGCTGGCCCACTCCAGATAATTCCGGAACTCCCGACGGGGCACCGCGTCGTACTGGGCGTTGATGAAGTGGTAGATCTTCCCCTGCTCGTGCAGATACGAGAGGAAGGAAAACCCGTTCGTCGGGTCGGAGAGGAGGACGAGGTCCTTGAGCAGTGATACCTGCAAGGCCGCGCCGGGTATCTGCTGATTGTCGTGCCAGCCGAACTGCTCCCTCTGGTCGAGGAACAGGTTCGGCGTCTCCGAGCGCCCGTGCAGCAGCGATGCCAGGCTCAGATTGGCGGGACCGACTCCGATGCCGACGCAGCGGTACTGCGCCGACCGGTTTCCGCCGGTTTCCGGAATGCGATTCTCGACTGATTTTCCCACAGCTCGAAGACACTCCCAGCACTCGCGCAGGACTGATCATCCGGCGAAATTCCGCGTCGTTCCGTGGGCCACTCACGGGGCGGCGACAGAACAGCTCGGGTGTGGTCGGGAGCCGGCCCCACCCGGGGCTTCACGACAGATGCTTCTCGGAGATTCGCCGCCCTGCGCCGCCTGAATCGCAAAGCTCTCCACGGCGGGAGCCGGACGGCGAAAAGCGGTCGGGTCACATCCATGCCATGTTCACTGTTCGTTCCCTGTTCACTTTTCGTCGACGGCTACGTCACCGGAACAGGTGGCGGGATCCGATTCCAATCCATCCTGTCAGTCGACATCGGCAGGAGGGAGAACTTCGGGCCCGTCGGAGGTTATGGAACAGTTATTCGACTTCATTAAGGTGTCATCAAATCTACGCACACGAGTCTACGCGGGCTGATGACCGAGCAAGACTCTATAGGAGTCATCGCGGCTTGGCTAGTGTATCGAGCGGACCCCACGGTAAAGATCAGTTACCGGTTCGTGATCACCCAACTTGAAGATCGGATTCCGCTTGACTCGATCCAAAACAAGTTTTGTGCCGGCATTGGCCGGGTTGTTTCCGCCGGCTATTGCCCGGGAACACGCGGCGAACCTGCGGCGAGGGGCGCCGAGAGATGTCACGACTCCCCGACCCCCGCCACAGGCAGCAGGAAGAGCAGATAGCCGGTCATGAAGGCGGCGAAGGAGTCCTGGAAGGCGGCCGAGGCGAGGCCGATGGCCCGTAGCGCGGGAACGTGCGCGACGAAACGCACGGGCCGATCACGGCCTACGACGTCAACGCGCGCTCGGACGACCGGGCATGTCACGACTCCTTCCGCACCACCTGCGGCCTATTTCACGACGGCCGCGCGCGAGAAGCGCTTTCGGGCGGCATGCGGTGCTCGCGGGCGGGTGCGCCCGTGCACCGCCCCCTCCGTATCCGGCAACCCCCACGGCCGGCTCGCCGCACCGTGTGGCGGCCTCCGGCCCCGGCCGACGCACGGCGCGCCGAGCCGAGCCGGGGCGGAGGTCGGCGCTTTCGCGATTCGGGCACCGGCAGGGGCTGTTCAGGCGCGGCGACGCGGGGTTCACTCGGAGGTACGGCATGTCCCAGCCGCGGCGACCGCATCGAACGGACAGGAGCAATCCCATGGTTCGACCGCTGATCCTCACCCGCAGGGCCCCCTCTCCCGACCCTGCCAGGGCATCCCGCCCGGCACTGCCCGAGCACCACTTCGACGTCGCGCTCGGCCTCAACGTCACGGCCGACGGCACGCCGCTGATCCACGCGGACGGCAGCGCCGCGATCGGCGAGTACACCGGTACCCAGGAAGCCGGCCGGTGGAAGAAGGACGACTGACGTCCGCACGTCGTGCAGGTCGCCGCCGGGCTCAACGGCCCCACCGCCCGGCGGCGTTCCGCGTCACCCGGCGGTCGCGCCGGCGGCTCGTGCGGACCGCGAGGAGGTGACGATGGACCCGCTGCTCGCCGCAGCCCTGGAAAACCTGGGCATCGCCGAGGCGCCCCGCCCGCTGACCCGCGACCACACAGCCGCCTGGCGCACCCGGCACTGGAAGATCAGGACCGCGACCGGACCCGCCGATGTCGCGGCGCTGATGCACGAGGCCCGCGCCGTCACCCTCCTGCACGAGCAGGATCTGCATCCGGCGGGGGCCGCGAGCGCACGCCTCGGCGACGGTGCGTGGATCGCGATCGCCTGGCGACCGGGCACCACCCTGTGGGACTGGTGCGTCGCCGCCCGCCGCACCGGCACGCCCGGCACCCGAGCGACCCTGCGTCGGATCGCCCATCGCGCGTTCACCCCGCTCGCCGCACTCCACGCGGGCGGCTGGCGGCACGGCGACATCCAACCCGCCAACATCCTGATCACCCCGGCCAACACGGTCGAGTTCATCGACCACGACCTCGCCCACCACCCCGACCTGCCACTGCCGAGCCCCTACCGAGGCGGCATGGACCAGTCCACCGCACCCGAGATCGCCCGCGAACTCCTCGACGGCAAACCCGACGCCGCCGTCACCCTCACCGAAGCCGCCGAGGTCTACAGCATGGGCGCATCGCTGCGCTGGGCCTGGACCGGCCACGCGCCCGCCACCACCCGTCTGCTCGGCCCCGGTGTCACCGCCGAGGACATCCTCGGGGACATCGCCACCGGCCGACACCGTGCCGCGCTGACCGACCACCGCCCGTGGACCGACCCCGAACTCGAGGCCCTGATCGAGACGACCACCACCCGGGACCCGGCCCACCGGACCCGGAACCCCGCCCGCCGCTGAGCAGCGAGCGGAGCCGCCCCCGGACGCCGAATCGGCGCGCCGGTGACGCCTACGCGTTCCTCCACCAGTTCGGTGAACGCCTTCCGTTCCCCGAGTCGGCAGCGCATCACCAACAGATCGCTGTCTCTGTCGCCGACCACCGCACCCCCTCCATCGCACCGCATGTGCCGGGTAAGTCGGCACGCGCCGCGGAAACGTTCACGCCCCCGCCCCGGCTGAAAACGGCTGTTCGTGCCCGCGTCGCGAGTCTGTGGGCAACCGGCTCGTCGGCATGGGCACAAGATCGACAAACAACTGTTTTCCAGGGTTTGTGTGAACAGTTTGTGAGTATGCTTGGATAAGTGCCGGCCGGATATGAGCGGCTTGTTATAGCGGTGTTTTTGATCTGTGATCCACGTCACATTGACTCGCCTTTAGTCTCGGGGATTCACTTTCCAGGCGACGAGAATCGGAAAGTCGGATTCTGTAGCGATGGTTTATCGCCCGACCGCCCGAGTCATGCCCGACTCGGCCGGTTCACAGTCACCTGGAGGTTGTCGTGATCAAGATCGTCAACTCATTCTCCAAGAGGTTCCGGACCGAGAAGTCCCTGAAGTCCGCCACCTGGTTCATCTGGTACAGCTGATCGACACACCCTGAGAACCGGTTGATCATCGAACCGACGCGGGCCGTGCCTGCCGCCGCCGCACGATCGATACTCCTGCGGTAGCGCCGTCTCGGCCCGACGAAGCGTCGGTTCGCCGTCCGGGCTCGCGTCCGGTGCAGCCGTACGTCGGCGGCACCGGACGCGAGACTCCCACCATGTGGAGAGCACCGATGAGTCGATCCGATACGGTCGGGCGCGCCCGGGCCACGGTTTTTTCACCGAAGATCGAAGAACTCCTCCGGGAACGTCGCGGGGTGAAGTTTTTTCGGGTGGACGCCGACACCGTCGGAGTCGCCGATCCGGACCTGATCGAGAAACTCCTCGGGAGCAGGTCCGCCCATGAATTCGAGCGGCCGACTTTCAAGCCGTTGTACGGAAGATCCATTGCCCGTTCGGAGGCGGCCGATGTACTTCAGGCGCTCTCGCGGGACGTCCGTGCCGCTTTACACGGGCCGGTTCCCGATTCCGTGGATCTTTCCGGAGACTGGCCGAACGTGGGCCACGCCTATCTTCGTGATCTGCTTTTCCGCCCCGATCCGTTGCGACTGCGTGTGCTCACGGATCGTCGACTTGAGGCGCTGCCCGTACTGGCTCGGGCCGCGGTCCGCACGAGCGCCGCGCTACCCGGCACGCCCGACCCCGAAGCGCCCATGTCGCAGCTCGCGGCGCTGACCGCCACGGCAGCCGCGGACTCGGACAACCGGCACTATGCGCTGGGCCTGTACCGACGGGTGGCGGCCCCGGTGTGCCTGGGTGTGTCGGCGCTGGTCGCCAACGCCCTCTGGCTCGGCTCGCCGTTCGACGCCGACGTGTCGAACCGGCACATCGTGCTGGAGTCGCTGCGCCTGCTGCCCCCGTCGTGGAACATCCTGCGTGTGGCCTCACCCGAGTTTCCCGCCCTGGACTCCCGGATCGGTCCGAACGACGACGTGTTGCTGCTCCCGCTGCTCAGCCATCGCGATCCGGAACTGTGGGTCGACCCGGACGACTTCCGACCGGAACGCTGGAGCGACCCGGACGCCGACGACCACGCGGGGTACTTCCCCTTCGGCCACGCCTCCGATCGCTGCCGCGGCCGACACCTGATCATGCCGCTGGCCGAGCACCTCCTCGATCGCATTCGCTCCCAGGGCCTCACGGTGAACCCGCACCAGACCACCGCCAAGGTGCCCCTCGCCGGCCTGCTCGGCGTCACACGGGTACGGATGACGCGAACCGGCCTGTCACAAGTGTGAGTTCGGCATAGCGATTGCCGCCGATGTAGACCGTCGCGTCGCGTCGCGGTGACACGGGGCGGTGTGGTGTCGGTCCTCAGCGCACCCGCCCGGCCGGGGTGCCGTGCAGGATCGCCATTGCCGCGTTGTGCCCCGGGATACCGCTCACGCCGCCGCCGCGTCGCGCCCCGGCCCCGCACAGCAGGATTCGCTCGTGGGCCGTCTCGACACCCCACGTGCCGTGCGTCTCGGCATCCTGCGCGTACGGCCAGGACAAGTCCCGATGGAAGATGTGCCCGGCGGGCAGCCCGAGTTCGTGCTCCAGGTCCAGGGGCGTGCGTACCTCCAGACACGGATTGCCGTCGCCGTCGCGCAGCAGGCAGTCCTCGATCGGCTCGGCAAGCACGCCGTCGACCGAGTCGAGCATCGCGCGCAGCGCCTTCGCCCGAGCGCCGTCGTTGTCCTCGGCGAACAGGCGCGCGGGCATGTGCAGGCCGAACAGCGTCAACGTGTGCACGCCCGCGGCCCGTGCCCGCGGACCCAGGATGGAGGGGTCGGTCAGCGTATGGCAGTACATCTCACCGGGCGGCGGCGTCGGCATCTCGCCACCCGCGGCACGCCCGTAGGCCGCCGCGAGTTGGGCGTAGCCCTCGTTGACATGGAACGTGCCCGCGAACGCCCGTTGCGGGTCCGCGAGCGGGTCGCGCAGGCGCGGCAGCCGGGCGAGAACCATGTTGACCTTGAGCTGTGATCCCTCCGGCGCGGGCCCGTCGGGAGGATCACCCAGGAGCCGGTTCAGCGTGTCGGGCGCGACGGCGGCAAGCACGTGCCCACCCGTCACCCGATACTCCCGGTCGCCGATCGTGTATCGCACCTCGCCGTCGGGGTCCACGGAGCCGACCACCGCCCCGGTACGCAGCTGTGCCCCCGCCGCACGGGCCGCGTCGGCAAGGCCCGCGGTGACGGCGCCCATGCCGCCCACCGGTACGTCCCAATCGCCCGTTCCGCCGCCGACGACGTGATAGAGGAAGCAGCGGTTCTGCCGCAGCGCGGGGTCGTCCATCGGGGCGAACGTACCGATCAGCGCGTCCGTGGCCACCACGCCGCGCACCGTGTCGTCGGCGAACTCCGCCTCGATCAGGCCGGACAGGGGCTGCGTGAACACCGCGTCCCAGATCCGTTCGTCGTCCACGAGCCGGCGGAACTCGGCTGCGGAGCGCAACGGTTCGGTGAGGGTGGGAAACACCCGACCGGCCAGTCGCGCCGTGGCCGCGCCGAATCGCTCCCACGCGTCGGCCTCGCGCGAGCCCGCGAAGCGGGTCAATTCGGCGCGGGTGCGTTCTGGGTCCGCGGCGTCGACGAGGAAGCCGCCGGCGCCGAGCGGGGTGTACGACCCGACCCGGCGCCGGCGCAGCTCGATGGGCAGCCGCAGATCGTCGACGATCTTTCGAGGCAGCAGACTGACGAGGTACGAGTAGCGGGACAGCCGCACGTCGACCCCGGGAAACGGCCGGCACGACACCGCCGCGCCGCCCACGTCGTCCAGCCGTTCCAGCACCAGGACCGACCGGCCCGCCTGTGCCGAATAGGCGGCCGCGACCAGACCGTTGTGCCCGCCCCCGACCACGACGACGTCGAATCTCCCACCGTCACGCACCACATCCGCCTCCGGAATCAGCGATCTCGGGCCACCGGGCAACCACGCACGAGGCAGCGTAGGCGCACACCCGGCTCACCGGCCCGACAAATCGCCCCGGCCGTCGTCTCCAGGACCACGTTCACCCCAACTCGCGGAGCCGGCGCCGGAGGTCCCGGGACCGCCGTACTCGTCGATCCGCCCGACCACCAAGCGGGGTCGCCCTACGGCGCCGGTGCTATCGGACCGAGCGGTCCGACCGGTCAGAGCGATCCGACCGGTTCACCTCGGCGGTACCGGCGCGAATCGTTCGGTGAACGCCGCACGGTTGATCGAGTCGGGCGAGCGATCCGGGACCGCGAAGACCACCGTTTCGAAGGCGGTGGACAACGAGCCGTGCGCGGTGAGATGGGCATGGAACGCCGCGGCGACCACGCGCGGGTCGTTGCGGAACACTCCGCACCCCCAGGCACCCAGCACCAACCGCCGCGTCCCGTGCCGGCGGGCCACGGCCAGCACGCGCTCGGCGCGCCGGTACAGGGCCGCCCGGATGCGGTTGTGCGCGCTCGGGTCACGGCGCAGGACCTCGCCGGCATTGGGCGCGGCGCAGGTGAGGAAGGACACTCGATACGGCTCGCCGAGCAGTCGACCCCACTCGTCGCGGTGCACGGGGACGCCGGGGGACCACAGGACCCGGTCGCTGTAGAGCAGGTCGGAGCCGGCGCGATGGGCCGCGTAGTAGTCGGGGGCCGCCAGGAGGCAGGGATGCAACAGGCTGTTGCGGCAGAGATCCTCCTCCTGGGCCCGGGCCCCGCGCAGGTAGCCGCCTCCCGGGGTGCGCGCCGACGCGAAGTTCAGGACCGCGACCGGTCCGACACCCGTCGACACCAGGCGCCGCGCGGCTTGGAGGCTGTTTTCGACGGTCACCTCGAACGACGTCGAGTGCCCGGCGCCCGTAGGGCACGCTTCGAGGGGCTCGTCCGGCGGATGGCTCACCGTGCCGGAGATCGCCGCGCGAAGTGCGGGCGCCACCACGACGGTGCCCTCGGGTGTCGAGTACGCGCCCGAGGCGACGATGCGCGCGTTGGCCTCCGCGACCTCTCGCAATGTATTGCTCACACGCCCGTACGCTAGGGGCGGTCCGCCCGATGCTCAATCGTATATTCCGCCGAAGCCCATGTGCTCCGGAGCCCATTCGAGCCGGAGCAGCCGCGCGCCGGAGCATTCGCGCGCCGGACCGTGCCGCCTTCGACAGCCGGGCGTTTCTGGCCGTCTTCGTGCCGATGCACACATCTTCGTGGTGTCGCTCGTGCCGGAGCCCATGATCCACCGGTGCGGTCGCGGCAATACTGAGGGGCACCAGGGATGTCGGCTCACTCGTACTCGAAGAGGCTCCGTATGCAGGTCGATCTCGTTGTCCGCGAAGGTTCTCTCGTCGACGGGAGCGGATCGCCCGCATTCGACGGCGATCTCGCGATCGACGCCGGACGTGTGGTCGCGGTCGGAGACGTCGGGGATGTCCGGGGCCGCGACGAGATCGATGCGCGGGGCTGCGTGGTCTGTCCCGGTTTCGTCAACGTGCTGAGCCACGCCTACTTCACGCTCCAGCAGGACCCCCGCGGCCTGTCCGATCTTCATCAGGGCGTCACCACACAGATCTTCGGCGAAGGCGTCTCGCTCGGCCCGGTGACCGGTGCGATGACCGAGGGGATGATCGAACTCGGCCCGCCGACCGAGGGAACCCGTCGTTCCTGGCCGCGACTGCGCGACTTCCTGGAGCAGCTGGAAACCCAGGGCGTGGGCCAGAACGTGGGCAGCTTCGTCGGAGCGGACAATCTCCGGATGTCCGTCGCCGGGCTGGAGGACCGCACGCTGGACGTCGACGACCTCGCCCGCGCCTGCGCACTGCTCGAACAGGAGCTGGCGGACGGGGCCCTGGGCGTCGGCTCAGCGCTGATCTACCCCCCCGGCACCTACGCCGACACGGACGAACTCATCGCCTATGCCCGCGTGTTGGCGCGGTACGACGCGCTGTACATCTCGCACCTGCGCAACGAGGGCGACCGCCTCCTGGAGGGTGTCGACGAACTCCTCGACATCGCCCGGGCCTCCGGCGCCCGCGCCGAGATCTACCACCTGAAGACCGCCGGCCGCGACAACTGGCGCAAGATGCCCGCGGTCCTGGACCGGATCGAGGCCGCCCGGGCCGCGGGTGTCGAGGTGACCGCCGACATCTACCCCTATACGGCCGGCAGCACATTGTTGTCGGCCGCCATCCCTCCGCCCTTCCACCTCGGCGGCCCGGAGCAACTTCGCCGGCGCCTCGGCGATCCCGGGAGCCGCGCGCAGATCGTCGACGCGGTGCGCGACGGCGGCGAGTGGGAGAGCCTGTGGCGGATGAGCGGCGGCGCCGAGGGCATCGTGATCCTGTCGAGTCATCCGGACATCGGCGTCCCCACCGGATCCACGGTCGCGGACATCGCCAAGGCACGAGGCGACGCCGACTCGATCACCACGATGCTGGACATCGTGCTCGCGGCGCCGCACGCCGACGCGGCGTACTTCATCGGGAACGAGGACAACATCCGACTCGCCTTCGCCCGTGACTGGGTGTCGGTGGGCTCGGACTCGGACGCCCCGGCAGTCGACGAACGCTTCGCCGACCACCCCGTGCACCCCCGGGCCTACGGCACCTTCGCCCGGGTGCTGGGCCGCTACGCGCGCGACGAGGGGATCGTGTCGCTGGAGGAGGCCGTACGCCGGATGACCGGCCTGCCCGCGACGACGCTGCGGCTGCGCGATCGCGGCGTACTGCGCGTCGGTGCGCACGCCGACGTGGCGATCTTCGCGCCCGACGACATCGTGGACACGGCGACCTACGCGAAGCCGGCGAGCTATGCACGCGGCATGCGGCACGTCCTGGTGAACGGGACCGCCGCGCTGCGCGACGGCCGGCCCACGGGCGCCCTGGCCGGTCGGGCTCTGCGCCGCGACGTGTCCTGACGAACCGCGTCGCCGCGCGGGTGGATCGGCGGTGCGGGTCCCCGGCGTGCGATGTGTCCGACGCCTTGACGATTTCCGCCGAGCCGGCCGTGGCCGTGGCGCCGGCCACGGCCGGGGACCGCGCACCGGAATACGTCTTCTGCCGAAAGCGACCCCGGCACCGATCCGGGCCGGGGCGGCGCTCAGGAGGGCAGGCGGATGGCGAAGACCGAACCGACGTCTGGTGTGCTGCGCACCGTGACCGAGCCGCCGTGTGCCCGGGCGAGGCGATGGACGATCGCCAGGCCGAGCCCGCTGCCGCCGGTGCGGCGGTTGCGGGACTTGTCCGCGCGCCAGAACCGGTCGAAGACGTGCGGAAGATCCGCTGCCGCGATGCCGATTCCGGTGTCGGTCACCTCGAACACGATCTCCGGCCCGTCCGGATAGGCATGCACGGTCACATTCCCGCCCTCGGACGTGTGCCGCACCGCGTTGGACACCAGATTGCCCACCATCTGGCGCAGCCGTACCGGATCGGCCGACACCCGCAGGTTCGCGTCGCCCCGCACCACCAGCGCCACACCCTGTGCCGTGGCCCGGGCCAGGTGCGCCGCGACGACCTGCTCCGAGACCTCGTGCGGCGACACCGATTCCATCCGCAGGCCGAGTCGGCCCGCGTCGGCCTCGGCGAGGTGCTGGAGATCGTCGATCACGTGTTGGAGCAACAACGCCTCCTCCAACAGCGAGGACGTCAACGCCCGGTCCGGCACCGCGACCCCGTCCTCGACCGCCTCCAGCCAACCGCGGATGTTGCTCAGCGGCGTGCGCAATTCGTGTGCCACGTCGCCGACCATCTCCTTGCGCTGCTCCTCCATCCGCAGCCGGTGCTCGGACATGTCGTTGAACGCCTCGGCGAGCCGGCCGATCTCGTGGTTCGCGGGCAGGTCCACCCGCGTCGCGTCGTCGCCGTCGCGCATGCGCAGCGCCGCGTCGGTGAGTGCGGTCAGCGGCCGAATCAACCGGGCCGCGACCAGGCCGGTGACCGCCGCGGTGAGCAGCAGGATCAGCGCGGCGACGCCGGCTATCCGTACGGTGTCGGCGCGGCTGAGGTCGAACACCGGGGCCGTGGAGCCGTCGTGGTCGCCCACGAACAACAGCGTCGCGGGCACGACGTACGGGGTGAGCTGCTCGCGTCGGGCGGTGTCCACGCACGCGGCGACGTCCCGGGCGACGACGGGCGAGGCGTCCTTGTCCCAGGTCAGGTCGAGTCCGAGGGTGAGCGGCGCGATGCGCTTGCGGTCCAGGCAGGCCGTGAACAGGGCGTTGAGTTCGTCCAGCGCCTTCTGCTCGGTCGCGGTCGGCGCGTTGGGTCGTGCGAGGCCGCACGATGCGGCGATCGCGCTGTCCGAGGCCCGGCCGGCGTCGGCGCCGGGGCGCGCGCCGGATGCTTCGGACACCACGC